>NZ_WHOR01000449.1:0-2419 GCF_013340925.1 Azospirillum formosense | reverse complement strand
GCATACGATGGGCGCGTTAGTCGCTGGGGCTCGGAGATGGGGATAAGAGACAGTCGCGGAACAGGGGCATGTCCTTCAGATCCTTGACGTAGCCGCCGGTGGCGACGGCCTCGGGCGACTTGTCCTTGAGGCGGTCCATGGCGCCCTTGATCATGGCGACCAGCGGGTTCTCGCTGTCGAGATCGTCCGGTTCCCGGCCGCTGCTCCGCATCGTCTGCTCATAGCCGAACTGGTTGGCGGCGCGTTGGACCGCCCAGTTGGCCGATGCCTTCTCCTCGTCGCTGACGCCCTCCAGGAAGGCGACGCCGGCCCGGAAGCGGGCGGCGTGATCGTTGCCCGCCGGGTCCGCGGCCATCATGGCTTGTCCCTGCTGTTGCGACATGATCGATTGGGCGGTGTCCTGCTCGTCCTTGGAAAAGCTGCCGTCGCTGTTGCTGGCGATGGCGAAGAGGGCGCGGCGGTCGAGCCCGCCATAGACGGTGTCCCAGCTTTCCTGGGTGGCGTGCATGTAGTCCATCGGCTTGCCGTTCGCGGTCAGCTCCGCGTATTTGGCGTCGATGGCCGCCCGCGCGTCCTTGGCGACGGTCGCGAAATCCTTCTTGCCCGCGGTCTGGGTCGCCGTCTGGGTCGTCAAGGACGCCTGGGCCGTTTCCGACAGCGTGACGACCGCAGCCGAATTGCGCGCGTCGGTGGAGGAGCCGCCGGTTGTGTCTTTTGTCCCCGCCGTGGCCTTGGAGGCGGGCGGTGTCGTCGCGATCAGGGTGGGCGGCTGCCGAGCCCCACCCACCGATGGCTCCATGACATTCATCAGACGGCCCTCCCGTTGCCGAGGCTTGCCAATAACGGAGCGTGTCGGCGCGCCGGAACACTCCGAACCCATGCAGGGCAATCGGAAAAGATTACCACCGGCTGTGTTGATGGTCGATTGCCAAGTTCACAGGTTGAGCGACGGCGACCGGTGCCTAACGGGCGCAATCGGCCAGCCCGTCCCGCTCCACCACCGCCATGCGCCGCTCGATGACGCCGGCCCGCCGCGCCACGTAGGCGCCGGGCGGGTTCGGGGACCAGTTGCGGGGGTTGGGCAGGACGACGGCCAGCAGGGCGGCCTCGCGGCGGGTCAGCGCCGATGCCGGCTTCTTGAAATGGTGGCGGGCGGCGGCCTCGGCGCCGTAGACGCCGTCGTCCCACTCCACGCTGTTCAGATAGACCTCCAGAATGCGGCTCTTCGGCCACAGCGTCTCGATCAGCAGGGTGAACCACGCCTCGATGCCCTTGCGGGTCCAGCTGCGGTCCGGCCAGAGGAAGGCGTTCTTGGCGGTCTGCTGGCTGATCGTGCTGCCGCCGCGCAGACGCCGGCCCTCCTCGTTGTCCTCGAAGGCGCCCTCGATGGCCGCCCAGTCGAAGCCGCCATGGCCGCAGAACAGCGTGTCCTCCGACGCGATGACCGCGCGGGCGAGGTGAGGGGAAATCTGCGACAGGGGCACCCAGTCGTGCGCCAGCCCGGAGCCCCCCGCGGCGCGGATCAGCATCAGCGGCGTGGCCGGCACCGGCACCACGCGGTAGAGCGCCGCCCAGCCGACGCTGAAGGCCACCAGGGCGACGGCCAGGGCCATCAGGAGTCTCAGCAGACGCCGGACCGGAAACCGCATGCGCTCGACCTCTCCTCTGCGACGCTCAAGGACGGGGGAGCACTTTCGAGGGGGCGGGCCGATCGGTCAACACGGGTTTGCTCGCATTGCGGCGGCGGGGGCCATTATACTGCGCGCCATGGATCTGACCTCGGCGCCCTCCCCCCCGTCCTTCAGCCTCGATGACGCGCCGGCCCTGGTCGCCGGCGCGCGGCGCGTGGTCCTGCTGACCGGAGACGGGGAGGTGGAGGAATTGCCGCCCGCCGCCGCGGCGAGGCGGGCGCGTTGCCAGCCACCCTTGGTCTGCCACGCGCGGGCGATGGCGCGGCGGCTGGGGACCGAGCCCTTCGCCGCCTTCGACCTGCTGGAGCTGTTCGCCTTCGTCCTGCCCGCCCGCTTCTGCGTGCCGACCCCGCGCGGATTGGCCGAGGCGCTGGACCTGCCGATCCCCGATGGGCTTGAGGACGACGCGCTGGCCCTGCACCGGGCGGTGCGCAAGCTGCTTGGCCTGCTCGGTGCGCCGGGGCGGGAGGAAGCCTCCGATCCCGTGGCCTTCGCCTGGGAGATGGGGCGCGCCGGCTGGCTGTGGGCGCCCGCCGTTCTGGCCGCTCTGGGAAAGCCGGACGGGCCGGAGAAGGGTGCGGCCCGCGCCGGCCTGCGCGTCTGGACCCGCATCAAGGAGTGGCAGGACGGCCCGCCCGAGCCGCCGCCCGCCCACCACCCGGTGGAGCCGGACGAGGCGCGACGCCGGCTGTCGGTGATGCTGGCGGCCAGCGTGCCCGGCAAGGTGG
>NZ_WHOR01000448.1:0-2424 GCF_013340925.1 Azospirillum formosense | reverse complement strand
AAAAGGCCGCCTTCGACATTTCCCTTTAGTCCCGGGGGCCCGGAGATGTAAAAAAGAGACGGCTTCGCAGGAGGGGGGGCTCGGCGCGCCCACTCCCCCAAAGACCACACGCCCCCCCCGCCATGTCACCGCCGCACTACCACCCCGGCGGGGTTCCGGATAGGGTGCGGGCACAATGCCCCATTCTGCGCCCCACCCTGCCCTTTCTAAGCTCCCGTCATGCTGACCGCCAACCTCGCCGCCCTGGGGGCCGCGCTCTGCTGGGCGGCCAGCGGGCTGATCGCCATCGGCCCGGTGCGGGCCATCGGCTCGGTCGCATTCAACCGCCTGCGCATGAGCATCGTCTTCGTCGGCACGGCGCTGGCCGCGACGCTGCTCGGCGGCTGGCAGACGCTCGACCTGCAAGGGGCGGCGATCCTGGCCCTGTCGGGCGCGGTCGGCATCGTCATGGGCGACACCGCGCTGTTCTGGGCGCTGGGGCGCATCGGGCCGCGCCGCAACTCGGTCATCTATGCCACCAACGCGCCGATCACCGCGCTCCTCGCCTGGGCCGTGCTGGGGGAGGCGCTGGGGCCGTGGACGGCGGTCGGCATCGCGCTGGTCACCGCCGGGGTGATGCTGGCGATCTTCTTCCGCGCCAGCCCGGTTCCGAACGGCACCGGCGCCGCCCTCCATGACTGGGAGTCGGTGCGCGGGCGCCTGCTGGTCGGCGTCGGCGCCTGCCTGATCGCCGCCGTCTGCCAAGCCGCCGGCTCGGTCATCGCCCGGCCGGTGATGGCGGCGGGCGCCGACCCCATCGCGGCGGCGGCGGTGCGCGTCGGCATGTCGGGGCTGCTGCTCTTCGCCGGCGGGCTGCTGCCCGGCCAGCGCGTCGGCTTCGGCCCCGGCCTGACGCCGCGCGTCTTCGCCCAGGTGGTGGTGAACGGCTTCATCGGGCTGGGGCTGGGGATGACGCTGCTGCTGATCGGGCTGGCCCACGGCAACGCCGGCGTGGTCGCCACCCTGTCGGCCACCAGCCCGGTGCTGATCCTGCCGATGCTGTGGGTCTGGACCCGCCAGCGTCCGGGGGCCGGAGCCTGGGCGGGCGCCATCGTCGCGGTGCTGGGCGTCGCGCTGATCGTCAACCGCTGAACCTGTCGGGGCAGCGTCCGCCGTTTGGAAATTTTTATCTGAAACGGTTGCGTCCGCCAATTTCCGGGGCAGGATGGAGAAACCGGCATCCGGTTCCCGCATTCCGATAAGGCGCGACACCCCATGGCCTCCCCCCGCCGCAAGCGTTCCGGCGCCGATTCCGCCGCGCCGCTGCTGCATCTGATCCGCTTCCTGCCCTACCGCCTGGCGGTGCTGTCCAACACGGTCAGCCACACGGTGGCGAAGCTGTACGAGAAGCGATTCGGCATCACCATCCCGGAATGGCGGGTCATCGCCGTGTTGGGCGGCGGCGAGACGCTGAGCGCGGGGGAGATCGCCCAGCGCACCGCCATGGACAAGGTGCAGGTCAGCCGGGCGATCAGCCGGATGCTCGATTCGGCTTTGATCCTGCGCGAATCGGGCGCCACCGACCGCCGCAAGGCGCAGCTCACCCTGACGCCCAAGGCGCTGGCGATCTACACGGAGATCGTCCCCTTGGCCCTGGCCTACGAGCGGGAGCTGACCGGCGCCCTGACGGAGGAGGAGATGGGCCAGCTCGACGGCCTGCTGGCCAAGCTCCAGGCCCAGGCCGACGCGCTGGCCGCCCGCCCCACGCCGCTGTCCGCCGCGCAGTCCTCGGACGCCGACTGAGCGTCTACGCGAAGTCCTTGAAGCTGTCCGCCGCCGCGCGGTCGTAGCCCTGGCTGGCGCGCAGGAGCTGGCGCGTGTAGTCCTCCCGCGCCGCCCCCCGGCGCAGCGAGTCCACATCCATCTCCTCGACGATGCGGCCGCGGTTCATCACGGCCAGCCGGTCGCACATGGTGGCGACCACCGCCAGATTGTGGCTGACCAGCACGTAGGTCAGCGCGTGCTCCGCCCGCAGCCGCTTCAGCAGGTTGAGGATCTCCGCCTGCACCGACACGTCGAGCGCCGAGGTCGGCTCGTCGAGCAGCAGCACGCGCGGTTCCAGCACCAGCGCGCGGGCGATGGCGACGCGCTGGCGCTGCCCGCCGGAGAGCTGGTGCGGGTAGCGGAAGCGGAACTGCGGCCCCAGCCCGACGTCGCGCAGCACCCGGTCGATCCGCGCGTCGGCGTCGCGCAAGCCATGGATGGCGATGGGCTCGGCCAGGATGCGGTCGATGGTGTGGCGCGGGTGCAGCGAGCCGTAGGGGTCCTGGAAGACCATCTGGCAGGATTTGAAGAAGCCCTTCTCACGGCGACGGCTTTGCGCCGCACCGGCCACGGCGATGGACCCGGTCCAGTCGTGGTTCAGCCCGACGACGGCGCGCAGCA
>NZ_WHOR01000447.1:0-2429 GCF_013340925.1 Azospirillum formosense | reverse complement strand
CGCGGCCCGCGAAGTCTCTCACAGAGTGGCTCGTCGGCAGCGTCGGAGGTGTATAAGAGACAGGGGTGAGGTTGCCCGAGGACACCGGGGCCACCGCCGCCCCCGCGGTCGCGGCGGGCTTGGCCGGGGCGGCGGTGGCCAGCTTGCCCTCGGCGCACAGGTTCAGCCGCTCGATCAGCGGCAGGTCGTCGCCCGGCGGCTCCGCCTCCGTCGCCTCCAGCACCGCCAGCAGGCTCTTGATGGTGTCCAGCGCCTGAAGGATCAGCGAGACCGCTTCGGGGTTGATGGTCAGTTCCCCATCGCGGAACTTGCCCAGAACGTTTTCCGAGGCGTGCGCGACCTTTTCCAGGCGCGGCAGGCCGAGGAAGCCGCAGGTGCCCTTGATGGTGTGCACCAGACGGAAGATGTTCGACAGAAGTTCCGGATTGTTGGGATTCTGCTCCAGACGGACCAGTTCCACGTCGAGAACCGACAGGTTCTCGTTGGTTTCCGTCAGGAATTCGGAGAGCAGATCATCCATGTCGCGATCCCCACGCCCGCAATTGTATCCGTTTCCGGCCGGGCCGTCCGGAGGGCGGCGTGCGCGACGCCGCCGGTACGGGCCTTTCCAGCTACGGTGGGAGCCTGTCAAACACTGATTAAGAGAACCTTACCTCCTTCGATACCACTCTCCGGCTCCGCCGTCATGCCGAGCCGCCCGGCCCAAGGTCACAGCCCGCAAGGTCACAGCCCGCAAGGCCGCTGCCCGCAAGGCCGCTGCCCGCAAGGCCGCTGCCAGCGTGGCGGCCTATGACCGCCAGACAAGCACCGCGCCGCCATGGCGAAGCGCCGCGCACCGGACCGGCGGCGGTTTGCAACACGTCGTCAATGCGCGGATTGCGCCCCCAGCGGGGGCCGTGTCACCACTCCACGGTGAAGACCAGCCGGTCCGGTCCGGCCGGGGTGGCGGCGACGCGGTAGCCGTCGTCCTCCGCGAAGCGCCCGGTCATGTAGGCGTGGATGCTGCGCGGGGTCAGGTCGGCGGCGGCCACCGTGCCGGCCAGCGCCGCCGCGGACTCGTCCTTCAGGGCGCCGGGACGCCCGGCAGCGGTGATGGTGAAACGCCCCGCCTGCTCGTCCCCCTCCGCCGCGACGGTAATGGTGCCGCCGTGGGTCAGCGCCTCGTCGGCCAGGATGATGACGTTGAGCAGCACCTTCGACGCCCCGCGCTTGAAGGCGAGCTGGTCGTTCGGCACCCCCGCCGGCCAGTCCAGCGAGGTGCGCCCGCCCTCCAGAAGCCCCTGCGCGGAGGAGCGGGTGTCGCCGAAGCCCTTCTGCTCCCGCCCGGCGAGGCCGTAAGCCAGCCGGAAGACGCGCAGCCGCCGGTCGGCCTGCCCGGAGGAATGCTCGATCAGCTTCACCGCCTCGCCCAGGAAGCCCCCGGCGGGCTCGTCCTCCATCTCCTCGATCAGCTCCAACCCGTTGCGGATCGCTCCCACCGGGCTCACGAGGTCGTGGCAGATGCGGGAAGCGACAAGCTCGATCACGCGGATGTCAAGCGGCACGGGTGGTCTCCAGATCGTTGATGGCCCACCTCCGGCGAACCGGGGAACGGCCATGGCCGCAGTCCTGGGAACTTCCCCCGGCCGGGCGGCATTCTGTTGCATGCCGGTGCCCCATGGGGATGGCCGGCGGCGACGTTCGTTTGTATCATTCCAGGAGCGCGGATGCCGCCGCTTTTCCGCGGTCATCCCGCGAAAGCGATAACCAATTCCAGCGGATGCAGGAGGCGCGGCATGGACGATTCATTGGTTCCCGGCGCCTGGGTGCGCCACCCCGCCCGCCCCGACTGGGGTCTGGGGCAGGTGCAGTCGGCCATCGGCGACCGCGTCACCGTGAATTTCGAGAATGCCGGGAAGCTGCTCATCAACACGTCCGTGGTCGCGCTGACCGTCACCGATCCAGACGACGCGCCATGAGCGGGAAATTGCCGTTGGCCGCCCTCCTCCTGCTGGCCGCCGGCAACCCCGCGCTGGGCGACGACGCGCCCGATCCGGAGCGCGGCAGGACGCTGTTCCGCGCCTGCGCCTTCTGCCACACGCTGACGCCGGACGGCGGCAACCGCGCCGGACCGACGCTGTGGCGGCTGTTCGGGCGCCCCGCCGGGGCGGTGGAGGGCTATCACTACTCCCCCGCGCTCAAGGGCAGCGGCATCGTCTGGGACGAGGCGGCGGTGGCCCGCCTGTTCGAAATCGGTCCCGACGTGATGACCCCCGGCAGCAAGATGCCGATGCAGACCATAACCAGCGCGTCCGACCGCCGCGATCTGGTCGAGTACCTGAAGGAAGCCACGGCGCCGTAAGTCCGGATTCCGAGGCCCGCAAGCGGAATTGAGGAGCATGGCCCCGGGCGGGCCCCATCCCCATCTCTGTCTGTCGAGCCCCCTTTCC
>NZ_WHOR01000446.1:0-2430 GCF_013340925.1 Azospirillum formosense | reverse complement strand
GAGGGGAGGGGCGGCCGATCATCAGACCATGGTTATCCCGATCCGGTTCGCCGGGTCTAGTTCGCCGTGCGGACGTTCAGCACCCGTTCGCTGCCGCCGCGCAGGACGGTCACCTGCAGGGGCGTGCCGGCCCGCACCAGACCCATGCGGTTGCGGAAGTCGGTGGCGCTGCGCACCGGGCGCCCGTTCACCGCGGTCACCACGTCGCCGCTGCGGAACCCGGCGCGGTCGGCGGCGGACCCGCGCTCCACCTGGGCGATGACCGCCCCGGCGTCGCCGGTCAGGTTCATGCTGTCCGCCAGATCGGGGGTCAGGTCCTGGATGGAGACGCCCAGCCGGCCGCGCCGCACCTCGCCGTACTCGACCAGCTGCTCCATCACCGAGCGGACGATGCTGACCGGAACGGCGAAGCCGATGCCGACCGACCCGCCCGCCGGGCCGATGATGGCGGTGTTGATGCCGACCAGCTCCCCGTTGAAGTTCACCAGCGCGCCGCCGGAGTTGCCGGGGTTGATGGAGGCGTCGGTCTGGATGAAGTCCTCGTACCCCTCGATCTTCAGACCGCTGCGGCCGAGCGCCGAGACGATGCCGGAGGTCACCGTCTGGCCCAGCCCGAAGGGGTTGCCGATGGCGACCAGGAAATCGCCGACCTTGAGCTGGTCCGAATCGCCCCAGGGTAGGGCGGTCAGCTTCTCCGCCTCGATCTTCAGCAGCGCGATGTCGGTGGCCGCGTCGCGCCCGACCAGCTTGGCGCGCAGGCGGCGGCGGTCCTTCAGGGTGACGGCGATCTCCTGCGCGTTCTCCACCACATGGGCGTTGGTGATGACGTAGCCGCGCCGCGCGTCCACGATGACGCCGGACCCGGCGCTGACCTGCGGGCGGGCCTGCTGCTCGGGGACGTTGAAAAAGCGGCGGAAGAAGGGGTCGCGCAGCAGCGGGTTCTCGGCCTGCGGCGCCCGCGACAGGACGGCGATGTTGACGACGGCGGGGGTCACCTGCTCCAGCATCGGCGCGATGGTCGTCACCCCGGTGACCCCGGCGGGCAGGGCCGCGGCGGCGGGGGCAGGAGTCAGGCCCACGCCCGGAACGCCGATCCCCAAAAGCCCGGCCACGCACGCCGCGCTCGCAAACCGAAGCGCCGCGAACCGAAGCGTCGTCCTCATCGGCATCTTGTCCCCGTTCCTGTTGTTCCGTGCTGCGTTGGCGCGGCTGATGTGGGCGAGCGGCGCCCGAGGGTCAAGCCTGCGCACCCTTTGCCCCGCCGCGCGCCGCGCCGGAGTATAGGGCAGCGGCGGCGACGGGAGAATCCTCAATGCCGCAGCTCCGCCGCCTTCCAACTTCCGCTCCGGGGATGGACTTCCATGATTGGTTGCATGAGGCCGGGGTGCGTCATCGCGCGCCACCCATGACTTCATTAAGACTTTGTTCAGCGGGATCTGCGAGGCAGAGGTGCGCAGGATTTGTCTGAAATCCAGACCATGTCTGGTGTAACCTCAGTTTTCCCAAGACGTGCTTTCCTCCATGGCGGATTCTTAACAGCGGCCCGCCGACGGTGACGACGATGAGCGATGTTCCTCTGATGGAACTGACCGAGCATGACTACCTCCAGATGGAGGAGGCGCTGTCGCAGACCGCGCGCGGTCGCGCGTTCCTGCGCATGCGCGACCGGCGATCCCGCGTCGTCGCGGTGGACGAATTCCACCGGCTGACCGGCGCGCTGGAACAGCAGGTCAACCGGCTGCGCGGGGTGGAGCCCGGCGCCTTGCCCCGCCCGGTGCCGGGGGGCGGCATGGGTGCCGGCTTGGGGGACGGACTGCAGCTTCAGCAGGAGCTGATGTCGATCACCCAGGTGGTGCGCGAGACGCGCAGCGACATCGCCGCACTGCGCCCCGCCGACACCGGGTCGAACCGCATCGAGGCGGCGACCGGCGAGCTGGACGAGATCGTGGCGGCGACCGAGCGGGCGACCACCGACATCCTGAACGCCACGGAGAAGATCCAGGAGATCACCCAGGGCATCCCGCGCACCGATCCCGACATCGCGGAAATGGTCGACGCCATCGACGCCTGGAGCATCGAGATCATGACCGCCTGCGCCTTCCAGGACATCACCGGACAGCGCACCACCAAGGTGGTCAACACGCTGCGCTACATCGAGCAGCGCGTGAACACGATGATCGAGATCTGGGGCGTCGACCGCATCGCCACGGCCTCGGAAACCGCGGGCATGGGCGAGGGAGCGTCCCACCGCAAGCTGGGCGACACCCGGCCCGACGCCCATCTGCTGAACGGCCCGCAGCTCGGCGGGCCGGAGGTCAGTCAGGACGACATCGACGCCCTGTTCGACACCCTGGCCACGCAGATCCCCCAGGTGCTGGAACGGGCCGAGCCGGCAGAGGCGCCCGCACCGCCCCCTCCCTGTCTCTTCTC
>NZ_WHOR01000445.1:0-2444 GCF_013340925.1 Azospirillum formosense | reverse complement strand
TTTTTTCAAGCAGAGGACGGCATACATGGTTCCCCTTGGCCTCGTGGGCACGGGGATGTGTATAAGAGACGGTCCTCCAGCCGGGCGAGGCAGAGGACCTCCACGCTGTCGGCCCAGCGCGGGTTGACGCGGCGGAACTGGGCGACCGCCGGGCTGTCCAGCTTGGCCGCGCTGATGGCGCGGGCCTCCTCGGTCAGGCCGTAGCCCTGCCACTGCCAGTCCACGGTGCCGGTCCCGGCGTCGTAGTACTGGGCGAAGCATTCCCGCCCGATGTGGTCGCGGAACGCCCGGTCGAGGTCGTCCGGAGGCTGGTCGGGATGCGGCGTGTGGCGGACGAACAGCATCGGCATGTAGCGGTAGGAGCGGTAGCCGACCGCGCTGTAGCTCCAGTACCACAGCCGTCCCGAGCGGTCGGCGCGGGCGCGGGCGACCATCTCGGCGACCATCGAGCGCACCAGCTCGTTCGACCCCCAGAAGCGGCGCTCCAGGATGCAATGGGCGGTGTGGAAGGCGCCGACGGCGGTGCCGCCGATCTCCACCGCCTGCCGGTAGACGGTGGCGAAGCCGACCAGCTCCCCGGTCCCGGCGTCCTCCTGGAGCACGCAGTGGTCGAGGTCTTCCAATTCCTCGTTGAAATAGTCCTCGCCGTAGCCTTCGAACCAGACGCTGAGCAGGGCGAACATCGCCGCCCGGCGCTCCGGCGTCAGGGCCGCCGGCGCGACGAAGCTGGTCCGCAGGGGAGGGCGCGCCGCGGGCGTGGTCATCCCCCAGCCCCAGCCCCGGTCCCGGCACCGGTCAGGTAGAGCGCAGCCCCGGCCTCGCGCACGTCGGCGCAGATGTCCTCATAGTTGCAGGTGATCTCCTCCCCGGCGGCGATGGCGCGGCGGGCGACGAAGCGCCGCCAGTCGCCGGGATCGGCCCGCCCGATGGACGGACCGTCGGCGTGGTTGAGGAACCGGGCGTCGTCGCCCGGCAGAAGGACGCCGACCCCCTCGATCACGCAGCCGTGGAAGTCGACCAGCCGGGCGACCTGCGGAAACTCCGCCAGCACGGCGTCGTCGGGCGCCAGCAGGCGGTCGATGCGGGCGTCGAACGCCCACACCGGCGTGCCGGCGGCGACCGCCTCCTCGGCGAAGAGCCCCAGCCCGTGGATCGGGCTGGAGGCGAGGCGGGTGGCGATGAGGAGCGGCATGGCGTCCTTCTCCAGGAGCAACGTCAGGCGGCGGCGGTGGCCGCCTCGGCGGGAGCCAGCGACTCGTCGAACTCGAAGCTGGCGGCGTCGTCCACGAACTGCTCGGCGATGGTCGTGCCGGGGTTCGTCAGGCAGACGCCGATGTAGTCGGCGAAGCGCGGCGGCGGGGTGAAGCCCTCGGCCAGCAGGCGGCTGTTGTCGAAGGCGATGTCCTGCGCGGTGAAGCGGTGGTACTTGCGCCCGCCGGCCATCATCGTCCGGTGCAGGATGTCGCGCTGCGGGAAGGCCAGCCGGAAGGCGCGGTCGAAGGGCCTCCAGCCCTCCGGCCCCTTCGGGTCGAAGAAGCTGTAGGGGCGGGTGCCCTCATGGCCGTGCGCGGCGAAGGCGGCCTGGAAGTCGCTCCACAGGGTCCGGCTGCCGCGGCCGGCGGAGATGTGGTAGAGGCTGTGCTTCAGGTCGGGCTTGCGCAGCAGGTCGTGCAGCCGGGCCGAGGCCCAGTCCACCGGGACGATGTCGATGAAGCCGTCCGGCGAGCAGGGCAGGACGCCGGTGCGGTCGACCAGCCGGAAGAACCAGAAGATGCTGGCGCTCGGGCGCACGCCCATCGCGGTGTGGCCGACGACGATGGACGGGCGGCAGACGACGATCGGCAGATCGGGGAAGCCGGCGGCGAGCGCGCGCTCCGCCGCCGCCTTGCTGCGGGTGTACTCGACGATGTGCGGCGTGTCGTGGCCGGGGGCGGGGGCCTCCTCGACCATCTCCAGCCACGGCGTCTCGCCGCAGCAGAAGGCGGTGCCGATGTGCAGGAAGCGCTGCAGGTGCTTCATGCGGCGGGCGCGGGCGGCCAGCGCCAGCGTGCCGTCGACGTTGATCTGCCAGACCGAGTGGCGGCTGTCGAAGGAGGTGTCGGCGGCGACGTGGACGATGTGGGTCACCGCGTCCAGCCGCGGGTCGGCGCTGGTCGCCAGCGACTGCAGGTCGCCCGGAATGATCTGGCAGAGATCGGCGTAGGCCTGGGCGGTGGCGCGGTCGACGCAACGGGAAAGATTGGTGGCGAGACGGGCGCGGCAGGCGGCCTCGTCGGCGCCGCGGATCAGCAGCAGGCAGTCGGCCGCGGTCCCGTTCTTGACGGCGTCGAGGTAGAAGGAACCACCGAGAAAGCCGGTGCCGCCGGTGAGAAGGATCATGGTGTGCCTCGGTCTCGCGTCTGGGGGAGGGGAGGGTCTGGCCGTGTGGGGTTGGCCGTGTGGCT
>NZ_WHOR01000444.1:0-2467 GCF_013340925.1 Azospirillum formosense | reverse complement strand
GGCCGTGGACGCTGTCGTACTTCAGCAGGTGGGCGTTGGCCTTGAGGTCGGCCAGGTCGTTGATCGCCACGACCTCCACGTCGTTGCGGCCGCTCTCGTAGATGGCCCGCAGAACCAGACGGCCGATACGGCCAAAACCGTTGATCGCTACCCGAACAGCCATTGTTTTTCCTCCAGTCTGGCATTCCCCGACCCCGAACCATCCGGCTTGGGGCGGTAACTCCCGGCCCCGGATGTGTGGTCCGGGGCGGCAATTGTCAGCCCCGGACCGTCGGCCCGGAGCCCGATCCCGCGAACGCTCGCTCTTTTACAGGCGCGCCTTCGCCGCGGCGACCACGGCCTCGGCGGTAATGCCGAAGTGCTTGTAGAGTTCCTGATAGGGAGCCGACTCGCCGAAGCCGCTCATGCCGACGAAGGCGACGGCCGTGGCGCCCGGATAGCCGAGCCAGCGGTCCCAGCCCTGGCGGATGGCGGCCTCGACCGCGACGCGCACGCCGCTGCCGAGAACGGAAGCCTTGTAGGCGTCGTCCTGCGCCTCGAACAGCTCGAAGCTCGGGATCGACACCACGGCGGCGCCGATGCCCTCGGCCTGCAGCGCCTTGCGGGCCTCGGCGGCCAGCGAGACTTCCGAGCCGGTGGCGAGCAGCGTCACCTTGCGCTCGCCCTCCGCCTCCAGAATCACGTAGCCGCCGCGGGCGGAGCGGTTCTCCGCCGCGTGCTCGGTGCGCAGGGTCGGCACGTTCTGGCGGGTCAGCGCCAGGACGGACGGGCCGTTGACGCGCTCCAGCGCGATCTGCCAGCACTCCGCGGTCTCCACGGCGTCGGCCGGGCGCAGGGTGAGCAGGTTCGGAATGGCGCGCAGAGCGGCCAGATGCTCCACCGGCTGGTGGGTCGGGCCATCCTCGCCGAGGCCGATCGAGTCGTGGGTCATCACGAAGATCGAGCGCTGCTTCATCAGCGCGGCCAGGCGGATCGACGGGCGGCAGTAATCGGCGAACTGCATGAAGGTGCCGCCGTAGGGAATGACGCCGCCGTGCAGCGCCATGCCGTTCATGACGGTGGCCATGCCGTGCTCGCGCACGCCGTAGCGGACGTAGCGGCCGTTGAACTCGCCGCGGCCCTTCACATCGGCGGTGTTCTTCGCCTTGGTGTTGTTCGACGGGGTCAGGTCGGCGGAGCCGCCGATCATCTCCGGCACCGCCGGGACCAGGATGTCGAGCACGTTGCCCGAGGCGACGCGGGTCGCCCAGCTCGGCTTGTCCTCCGACACCTTCTTCTTGAAGGCGGCGATCAGCTCGTCCAGGCCGGCGGGGACGCCGCGGTCCATGGCCGCCTCGAACGCCTTGCGGGCGGAGGGGTCGAGCGCCGCGACGCGCTCCGCCCAGTCGGCGTAGGCGGCGTCGGCGCGGGCGCCGGCGGCGCGCCAGGCGTCCAGCACGTCCTGCGGCACGACGAAGGCCTCGTGCGGCCAGCCGAGATTCTCACGGGTGGCGGCCACCTCGTCGGCGCCCAGCGGCGAGCCGTGGCAGCCGTGGGTGTTGGCCTTGTTCGGGGCGCCCTTGCCGATGATGGTGCGGCAGGCGATCAGCGTCGGCTTGTCGGAGGACTGCGCGGCCTCGATGGCCTTGGCGACGGCTTCCGGATCGTGGCCGTCGACGGCCGCCGTGTTCCAGCCGTAGGAGCGGAAGCGGGCCGGCGTGTCGTCGGTGAAGCTGAGGTCGGTCGAGCCGTCGATGGAGATGTGGTTGTCGTCCCACAGCACGATCAGGCGGTTCAGCCCAAGATGGCCGGCCAGCGAGCAGGCCTCGTGGCTGACGCCCTCCATCAGGTCGCCGTCCGAGGCGATGACGTAGGTGAAGTGGTTGATCAGGTCGTCGCCGAAGCGGGCGTTGGTGATGCGCTCCGCCAGGGCGAAGCCGACGGCGGTGGAGACGCCCTGGCCCAGCGGGCCGGTGGTCATCTCGATGCCGAGCGACGGATCGACCTCGGGGTGGCCCGGGGTCAGGCTGCCGAGCTGGCGGAAGCGCTTCAGCTCGTCGATGGTCATCCGCTCGTAGCCGGTCAGGTAGCCCAGCGAATAGATCAGCATCGAGCCGTGGCCGGCCGACAGGATGAAGCGGTCGCGGTCGGCCCAGGCCGGCTGCTTCGGGTTGAACTTCAGGAAGCGCGTGAACAGCACCGTGGCCACGTCGGCCATGCCCATCGGCATGCCGGGGTGGCCGGACTTCGCGGCCTCCACCGCGTCCATGGACAGCGCGCGGATGGCGTTCGCCATGGTGGTGATGGGGGCGGGCGGGGTGGCGGCGGGCCGCGGGGTCGGCCGGAGCGCGGTGACGGCGGAGGCGGCCACCGCCCCGCGCCCACCCCCGGCGTCGGCCCTCGCCCGCCCGACCGGCCCCCGCACCGTCCAGGGCACACCCCCCCCCCGAGGGGTCCGCGCGGACGGCACCCGCGCCCACGGGGCCCC
>NZ_WHOR01000443.1:0-2495 GCF_013340925.1 Azospirillum formosense | reverse complement strand
GTTGGGTGGGGGCCCGTCGCGTGCCCCCGCCCACGTCAGCGCAGTCCCGCCAGCACCTTGTCCAACGTGATCGGGAAATCGCGCACGCGCACGCCGGTCGCGTGATGGATGGCGTTGGCGATGGCGGCGGGAACGCCGACGATGCCGATCTCGCCGACCCCCTTGGCGCCCAGCGCGTTGACCATGTCGTCATGCTCCTCGACGAACAGCACGTCGATATCCGGCACGTCGGCGTTCACCGGGACATGGTACTCGGCGTAGTCGTGGTTCATCACGCGGCCCAGCCGGTGGTCGGTGAAGGCCCCCT
This sequence comes from Azospirillum formosense, assembly GCF_013340925.1. Classification (GTDB taxonomy): domain Bacteria; phylum Pseudomonadota; class Alphaproteobacteria; order Azospirillales; family Azospirillaceae; genus Azospirillum; species Azospirillum formosense. Next base: position 2,188 of record NZ_WHOR01000443.1, on the reverse strand, counting down.
CCTCCAGACCCATGCCGATGCCCCAGACCACGGCGCCCTGGATCTGGCTGCGCGCCGTCTTAGGGTTGATGATGCGTCCGGCGGCGATGGCGCTGACCACGCGGGCCACCCGGATGGTGCCGAGATCCTCATCCACCCGCACCTCCACGAAGACCGCGGAATGGGTGGCGAAGGTGTGCCGCGCCCGCGCCAGCAGATAGGGCAGGGCGCGCGCCTCCTCCTCGATGGACAGGGTCCCGGAGCCGCGCATCACGTCGGTGATGGACAGCCGCCGCGACGGGTCGTCCCGGACGATGAGATGGCCGTCGGCGAAGAGCACATCTTCCTCCGCCACGCCCTTCAGCGGGCTGTCGTCCCGCTTGCCGGCCAACGTCACCAGCTGTGACCGCACCCGGTCGCACACCGCCTTCACCGCGGACCCGACGGTGGAGACGGTCCAGGACCCGCCTTCGATGGGGGCGGTGGGCAGCGAGGAATCGCCCAGGCAGAAGGTCACCTCCCCGATCGGCAGGCCCAGCACGTCGGCGGCGATCTGCGTCATGACAGTGTAGGTGCCGGTGCCGATGTCGGCGGTGGCGCTGGACACCCCCAGCTTGCCGTCGACGCCCAGGACGGCCTTGGCGGCGGCCTGCCCCTGCATGGCGTCCCACACGCCCGCCGCCATGCCCCAGCCGATCAGTTCGCGCCCGTCCCGCATGGAGCGCGGCGCGGGGCTGCGCTTCGCCCAGCCGAACCGCTCCGCCCCCTGCTGGAAGCAGGCCCGCAGCTCCTTGCTGGAGAAGGGGTTTCCGGTGTTGGGGTCGGTCTCCGTGTAGTTCCTCAGGCGAAGCTCCAGCGGGTCCATGCCGAGTTTGCCGGCCAGCTCGTCCATGGCGATTTCCAGCGCCGTGACACCGGTCGCCGCTCCCGGCGCGCGCTGGTCCAGCGGCGTGTGCACGTCCAGCCGCGTCAGCGTGTAGTCCAGCCGGACGTTGTCGCACTTGTACTGCTGGCCCGACCAGTTGACGACGATCTCCACATAGTTCTCGTTCCGCGAGCTTTCCTGCACCGCCTCATGGATCAGCGCCCGCAGCGTGCCGTCGCGGTCGGCGCCCAGCGCCACCCGCTGGATGGTTTCGGGCCGGTGGCCGAAGCTGAACATCTGCGGGCGCGACAACTCCACCCGGACGGAGCGTTTCAACTGCGTCGCCGCCAGCATGGCCATGAAGAGCTGGTGCTGCGGCCGCAAGCCGGAGCCGAAGGCGCCGCCGACGAAGGGCGACATCACCCGCACCGCGGATTTGGCCAGGCCGAAGACGTTGCAGATGTAGGTGTGGCAGTTCTGCGCGCCCTGGGTCTTGTCGTGGACGGTCAGCGTGCCGTCGTCGTGGTGCAGGACCGTGGTGGCGTGCATCTCCATCGGGTTGTGGTATTCCGCGGCCTGGGTGAACTCCGCGTCCACCTGGACGGGCGAGTCGAGGAAGGCCTGCTCCGGGTCGCCGCGCGGCTTCGGCGGGGGTTGGAAACCGCCCTTGTCCTTGCCGGGGGTGAAGCTGTCCGCTCGGTTCGCGCGCAGGTCGGTCTGGTGGGGAGCCGCCTCATACTCGATGTGGACGAGGCGTGCGGCGTAGCGGGCCAGTTCGAAGCTCTCGGCGATCACCAGCGCCACCGGCTGGAGCGCGTGGTGGATCTCCGCGTCGTAGAGCGGGCGGAAGGGCGCCCCCTTCGGCGCGTCGTCGTCCTTCCACTTGCGGTCGAACCAGGCGAGGCTCGGCCGGTTTTCGTGGGTGAAAACATGGATGACGCCGGGCAGGGCCAGCGCCGCCGCGGTGTCGATGCGGGTGATCCGCCCGCGCGCGATGGCGCTGGAGACGATGTAGCCGTGGGCGAGGTCCGGCAGGGTGAACTCGGCGGCGTAATGGGCGTTGCCGGTCACCTTCTTGCGCCCGTCCACCCGGCTGACGGGCTTGCCGATGGGGCCGTTGGGCTCCTTCAGGAAGCCGGGAATGCTGGGAATGGCGATCATGGGCGGGGCGCTCCCTTGCGGTCGGCGGCGTCGGTCAGGGCGCGGACGATGGCGCGCTCCGCCAGTTCGATCTTGAAGCTGTTGTGCTCGTGCCCCTTGGCGTCGCGCAGCAGAACGCGCGCGGCGGCGCGGAACTGGTCGGGCGTGGCGGGCTTCCCGATGAGGGCAGCCTCCGCCTCCGGG
>NZ_WHOR01000442.1:0-2520 GCF_013340925.1 Azospirillum formosense | reverse complement strand
ACCCTCACCCGCCCGCTGTCGCGGGCACCCTCTCCCGGGGCGGGAGGGGGGGTGGATGGCCCCTCAGCGCTTGCCCTTCTTCCCCTGGATGCTGGTGATCTGCTGCGAGGCAAAGTTCCCCTGGCCCATGGCGGCGTTGAAGGCGGTGCCGACGTTGTTGAACTGGATACCGCCGCTGGCCAGCGCCGCGGGCAGATGCGGCAGCGGGCCGAAGTTGCTCATCACCGGGTCGAAGAAGCCCTCCGGCGGCGGGCCGCCGTTGCCGGTGGTCACGCCCGGCTGGGGCTTCGGTGCCGGAGCCTTCGCCTGGACCGGGGGCGGAGCCTGCGCCGGAGCGGGCGCTTGACCGACGGGAGCCGGCGCGGCCGCCTGCTCCGCGACACCACCAGAGACACCGCCACCGCCGGCCGACCCGTCGCCGCCCTGGATGACGTACTGCTCCGTCACGTTGCTGTCGCCGAAGGACAGGGCCAGCGAGCTGTCGAAGTTGTTCACGATGAAGGGCGCGTCGATGAAGGTGAAGTTCGGCACGATGGGTTCCGGCGGCGGCTGGCGGCTGGCGGCCAGCGCCTGCCCCTTGTTGAAGCCGCCCAGGAAGCCGGCGTCGCCGCGGATCTTGGCGATGGCCTGCTGGTGCGTCGCCTGACGGCTGACGTTGGGGTTGGTCACCGTCGCTCCGGGAGGCGCACCGCGCCGGACGGCGTTGACGAAGACGGGCTGGCGCGGCAACAGGGGCGGCATTCCCATTCCCATGCCCATCGACATGCCGACCGCCGCGCCCAACTGCGGGTTGACGGAGAAGCCGCCCGCATCCTGGGCGTCGGCGGTTCCGCCCAGCAGCGCCCGGGCGGCGAGGCCGGACAGCAGCGGCGCGAAGCGGCGGATGCGGATCATGGCGGAGGCTCCTCTGTTCGGCGGTGTGCGCTGATCCTAGGGCGGCCGGGCGGGGAGCCGCTGTGAGGCGGACCACAGGGGGCGCGTTTTATGCCGCGGCGCTTTACGCCTCTTCCTCAAAAGGGAAGTTTTTGCCGAAGGGGTGATCGGGCATCGGGGCGGCCTGCGGGGGCATCGGCGGCATCGGCATCGGCTTCAGGTCGGGCTGAGACGGGCCGCGGCGGCAGGCGGTATGGCCGTTGACGGTCTCGCAGGTCAGCGCGCCCGGCCCGGTGACGCAGGTCGTCCGGTCGTTGACCGTCTGGCACGACAGCGAGCCCGAGCCGCGGCTGCACACCGTCTTCCCATTGACCGTCTGGCAGGCGAGGTTTTCGGCGGCGGCGGTCTGCGGGGTTCCGGCCAGCGTCAGGATGGCGGCAAGCGCACCGAAGACCGGCAGGGCGAAGCGGAGCATTGCGGCAGTCCTCCCATGAGGAATCCGGAAAGGGGCGCCGCCTTGCGGATCGGCGGCGCCGGTTGGGGTTGATCACTGGGCCTTGAGCTATTGGGCCTTCAAACCGAACAGGTTCTGCCCGGCGGCGTTGCCGATGCCGGCGGCGACGTTGGTCGTCACCCCGACGTTGGTGTCGAGCAGGCCGCCCTTGCCGAAGCCGAAGGTGACGCCGGTGACGTTCTGCTTGGCCTTGTTGCCGATGCCGGCGGCGACGTTGGTGGCGACGCCGACGTTGGTGTTCACCAGCGACCCGCCGGTGCCCTGCTGCATGGTGAAGACGTTCTGCTTGGCCTTGTTGCCGATCCCCGCCGCTAGGTTCGTCGCGACACCGACGTTGGTGCTGGAGAGGGAGGGCGCCGCGGCGAAGGGGCTGCCGAAGCCCGGCTGCATCATCATCGGGTTGACCGGCATGCCGCCGGTCTTGAGATCGTTGGCGAAGGCGTGGGGGGCGGCGAGCAGCGTGGTGGCAGCGACGGCGATCAGGGTCAGGCGGCGCATGGGCTGGGTCTCCTCCGGGATGTGGGGCCGTGTGTGGCTCGATGTCCGTGGAGGAGAGGGTAGGCGGATGCCGCCCCCGCCGCTGTGGCCTGGGCCACAGTCGGGGCGTGATTCGGGTGGCCTGTGGGAAGTCTTGCCCCCTCCCTAACCCTCCCCCGCTTCGCAGGGGAGGGGACTGCCGCTGCTTCGCGGAAAATCTCCCTCCCCTGCGAAGCGGGGGAGGGCCGGGGAGGGGGCAATCATGCGCTCAGCGCGCGTGCTGGTCCAGGAACTGACGGCAGGAATCGAAGTCCTGGAGCACCGTGTCCGACAGTTCGACGCCCTTGCGGTCGGCAAGGCTGCGGGCGAAGGCGACCATTTTGTCCGTCGGTGCCTTGCGCCGTGTCCCACTCGACGGTGCGGCGGGCGGCGGCGGAGCGGCGTCGGCGACCGGAGCGATCGAGTCGAGAACCTCCGGCGCGGCCTTCGCCTTGCGGCTGCGGCGGGGCTTCTTCGGCGCTTCGCCGTCCACGCCGACCGCGGTCTTGCGCGTGCGCGGCGCCGCTCCGGCGGCGCGCGGGCTGGCGGAACGGCGCCGCCCGACTCCCCGCCCGGCGCGGATCGGGCCGCCGCGCACGCCGAGGTCCACCGCCGGC
>NZ_WHOR01000441.1:0-2566 GCF_013340925.1 Azospirillum formosense | reverse complement strand
GCCACGCCGCGATCCATGGCGAACAGTTGAACGACGACGTGACCGCGCTCTGGATCACCCGCCGCTGACGCAGCGCAGCAATTTATCCATTGGCCCCATACCCTTATTCGAGTTATGGATATTGCTGCGTCGGGCGACGTGTAACAGGAGACGGAACGGATATGGCTTCGATCATGATCAAGAAGGCCGGCGAGGGCCTGATTTCCCAGGCTCACCGCAACGCCGACGTTGGCCCGACCAGCGGCAGCTCGGTCGTGTACGAGATTCTCAACGTGCCGGCGGGCGTGTCGGTGGACGACGTCATCGCCGCCTTCAAGACCTTCAAGCCGGCGGACAAGAAGTACGAGTACGACTACGCCGAACTGTCCAAGTAAGGCGCTCGTTCGCCCTTCCCGCGGTTCCCGCAAGGGCGGAAACCGCGGGAAACGGCCATTACCCCTTCCTGGGGAAGCGCTCGATCCAGCGCTCCAGTTCCGCCACATGCTCCGCCTCTTCGGAGGCGAACTCCTCGGCCATCATGCGGACCTCCGGGTCCGTGGTGGAGGCCGCCACGTCGGCGTAGAAGGCGTGCCCGCGCTTTTCGCTGTCGAGCGCCAGCTCCAGCGCGTAATCCACCGTCATCAGATAGTGCGAGCCTTCCATGGAGGCCGCTTCGGGGCTCTCGTCGTCCGGCCACTGGAAGTCGTCCGGGGCGAGCGCCGGCACGTCGCGGAAGGCGGAGCGCTTGCGGGCGTCCGCCAGATGCAGGCGCGAGAACTCGGCCATCTTGGCGAAGAAGGCCGCGACGTCCGCGTTGCCGTAGGTCTTCATGGCCTCCGACAGGTCGGCGAAACGGTTGGCGGCGTCCTCCTCCAGCGCGCAGGCGTGGGCGAGGAACAGGGCGGGGTCGTGAATGTTGGCCATCGGGTCCCGAGATCGTTAAGTCACAAACGGTTTGTGGTTATTTGAACCATAACGCCTTGTTGCGAAAGGTTCTCGGATCGCTGGCCGCTTGCGGGCGTCTGCGACACTTTGACACGCCCTCGACGATCTGCACTCGGCGGCGCGCCGCTCGCTCCGACAGCGAAGGGCGGGCAACATGAAACCTCTGCAATGATCGCCAAGAAACGCCGCCGCGCGCTTGACCGGCTCCAATTCCAGGAATAGATCAGCGACAACGTCACCGCATGATTGGCGGGCGTCCGGACGCGCGGTCCGGTCCCGCGCCGAGAAAGCAAGAGATGGAAAGCCACAGTCGTCAACCCCGACCAATCTTCGGTACTCTGCCGATCCTGGGCTGACCTCTTCACAGGTTCGCCACGGCCGGCTGGGATGCCGACAGCCGCACAGGTGAACCATGGTGACGTCTTCCATCACCATTCCGATGCCGTTCCGCGCGCCCTTGCCACCGCCAACGCCGGGCTGACCGACATCCTCCCCCTTTGACGCCCACCCGACGCCGCACGGCGCCGGGTGCCTTCACACGCCGATTGCGCAGGACGAACGCGACCGGACTCCGATCCGGCCGCAGGATGGAGGGGCCATGGTCTGGACCCAGACAAGCGTTTCCGTGAAGACGGCCGCCGCCACGCCCAACCGCTGGGATCTCGTGGCCCTGCCGCTGGTCGTCGGCCTGCTCGCCCTGGCCGCCGTCGGCGGTCACCAGATGGCCGCACCGCTGGCGAGCCTCGACGCGCCGGCCGTCTCGCTCGACCCCTGGAACCTGCCGGACTACGCGCTGCGCTCGACGCTGCGCATGCTGGCGGCGATGGCGGCCTCGCTGCTCTTCACCTTCGTCTACGCCACGCTGGCGGCCAAGAGCCGCCGGGCCGGCATGGTGCTGATCCCGGTTCTGGACGTGCTCCAGTCGGTGCCGGTGCTCGGCTACATCTCCTTCACCGTGGTCTTCTTCCTGTCGCTGTTCCCCGGCAGCGTGCTCGGCGCCGAATGCGCGGCGATCTTCGCCATCTTCACCAGCCAAGCCTGGAACATGACCTTCAGCGTCTACCAGTCGCTGCGCTCGGTGCCGCGCGACCTGGACGAGGCGGCGACCAGCTTCCGCTTCTCCGGCTGGCAGCGCTTCTGGCGGCTGGAGGCGCCCTTCGCCATGCCGGGGCTGGTCTGGAACATGATGATGTCGATGTCCGGCGGCTGGTTCTTCGTCGTCGCGTCGGAGGCGATCACCGTCGGCGACCGCACCGTCACGCTGCCCGGCATCGGCTCCTATCTGGCCGAGGCCATCGCGCAGAAGGACCTCGGCGCCGTCGGCTGGGCGGTGCTGGCGATGCTGGCGGTCATCCTGCTCTACGACCAGTTCCTGTTCCGCCCGCTGGTCGCCTGGGCCGACAAGTTCCGCGTCGAGCAGACCGGCGCGCAGGAGGCGCCCGAGTCCTGGGTGCTGCGGCTGTTCCAGCGCACCCGCGTCTGCCGCTCGCTGCTGGCGCCGGTCGAGGCCCTGCTCGGCCGGGTGGCGTGGCCGCGCCTGTCGCCGCGTTCCTCCCTCGCCGCCGCCCTGCCCCCGGCCCTGACGCGCCGGTCTGCTCGACGCGGAACTTGTCGGCCCAGGCGACCAGCGGGCGGGACAGGA
>NZ_WHOR01000440.1:0-2600 GCF_013340925.1 Azospirillum formosense | reverse complement strand
CCGGCACGCTGTGCTCCCCCGGCGCGTTGGGGGTGGACAGGGCCCCCGTCTTGTCCACCGCCCGCCCGGCGAGCATGCCGTCGGCGCCCGAGTTGGACTGGGACAGGGCCACCGGGTTGAAATAGTCGGCGATGCCCTTGCGCTGCTCCACCGTGGTGATGTTCATCAGCCACATGATCAGGAAGAAGGTCATCATCGCCGTCACGAAGTCGGCGTAGGCCAGCTTCCAGGCGCTGTTGTGCTCCTCCTCCTCCTCGCCGTAGCGGCGCTTGATGATGATCGTCGGCTCGATGCGCTTGCGGGGCATGGCGGGGCCTCAGGCGGGCTGGCTCGCCTCGCGGGCCTTCGCCTGCGAGGAGAGGGTGGTGGCGACCTCGACCTCGGCAAGGCTCGGCTGCGTGTCGGCGAACAGCACCTTGCGGGCGAACTCCGCGCAGACCTGCGGAGGGCTGCCGCGCAGATAGGCGCCGAGCGCGGCGCGCACGCAGATGAACAGCGTCAGCTCCGCCTCCCGGCGATGGCGGGCGGCGGCGGCGATCGGGCCGACCAGACCGTAGGACAGCAGCACGCCGAGGAAGGTGCCGGTCAGCGCCCCGCCGATCATGTGGCCCAGCACCTCCGGCGGTTCGCTGATCGCGCTCATGGCATTGATGACGCCCAGAACGGCGGCGACGATGCCCAGCGCCGGCAGCGCGTCGGCCAGGTTTTGCAGGGCCTTCGGCACCTGGTTCAGCTCGCGCCCGATGGTCTCGATCTCCTCGTTCATCAGGGCTTCCAGGTCGTGCGGGTTGTCCTGGCCCAAGGCGATCAGGCGCATGTAGTCGCACAGGAAGGTGACGCAGCGCGGCTGGCGGAAGACCGAGGGGTACTGGGCGAAGATCGGGCTGTCGTCCGGCTTGTCGATGTCGCTTTCGATGTTCGACACGCCCTTGGACTTCGCCTGCCGCAGCAGGGCGTAGAGCAGCGAGATAAGGTCCAGATACTCGTCCTTGCTGGTGTGCCGTCCGCGGGCCACCGCGCCGATGGTGCGCACGGTGGCGCGCAGCACCGCCATGGAGTTGGCGATGACGTAGCCGCCGATGCCGGCGCCGACGATGATGACGATCTCCACGGGCTGCCACAGCACGCCCATCCGCCCGCCCATGGCGGCGAAGCCGCCGAGCACGCTCAGGAAGACCGCGACGATTCCGAACAGCAAACGCATGATGTGTGTCCTCCGGCTCGGCCGAAAAGAGGGATCGGGCTCAGGGAGCCGTCGTGTGGGGCGGGAGCGTTCAGGGCGCCGTCCACCGGCGCAGCACGCCGGCCAGCGCGTCGGCGGCGGCGAGCTGACCGCCGACCGTGGCGCTGGACAGCGGCTTGCCCGCCGGGGCGGGCGGGACGGCCAAGGCGTCGAGCAGGCCGGCCCAGCGGGTCCCGGCCAGCGCCGTGCCGTGGCGCTCCGCGGCGGCGGTGACCGCCGCGTCGTCGCCCGCCCGGAAGGCGGCCAGCGCGTGGAAGGCGACGTCGTCCGGCAGGGGCGCGGGTCCGTCCAGCAGTTCGGCGTAGGCGGCGCGGGCCGCCGGCCACTCGCCGGCGCGGAACAGGCTGTCCGCCCGGATGCGCGCCGCTTCGGGGCCGGACAGGCCGCGCAGCGCGTCGAAGGCGCGCATCGCTTCGCCCTCCGCCGCGAAGGCCTCGGCGCGCAGCAAGGCGCGGCGCTCGGCAGCCTGGGCGTCCGGTGCGGGGCCGGTGGTGTGGTCGAGCACGGCCAGCGCCTCCGTCCCGCGCCCGGCGTCCAGCAGCACGCGTGCCAGCTCCAGCCCGACCGCCGCGCGCTCGGCGCCGCGCGCGGTCTCGGCGACGGTGTGGAGCAGGCGCGCGGCCTCCAGCGTGAAGCCGCCGCGGGCCAGCAGCCGGGCGAGCCGGCGCTGCTGCGTGCCGGCGTCGTCGTCGGTCAGCGCCACCGTGCGGCCGTAGCGCACCTGGAGGGACAACGCATCGAGCGCGCTGCCCGGGGTCGTCTCCAGATGGCCGATCACCGCGTCCAGCAGCCCGCGCCCGGTGGTCAGCGCCGCGCGACCGCGCGCCGTCGCGCCGAAGCGGCGGCCCAGCAGGCCGAAGATGTCGAGCGCCGCGTCGATCCGCCCGACGCGGGTGTAGGCGGCGCCCAGCGCGGCCAGCGCGTCCGTCTCGACGTCGCCGCCGCGCCAGGCGTAGCGCAGGCTTTCCAGCTCCGCGATGGCGCCGGGATCGTCCAGCGCGCCGCTGGCCAGCCGCAGCTCGATGGAGCGGACCTGGGCGCGGTGGCCGTAAAGGTTGGGCAAAGCGGCGGCGCGCTTGTAATGGGCCAGCGCCTCCGCTGTCTCGTTGTGCAGCTCCGCCAGACGGCCGCGGAAGAGGTCGAGCCGCCCGTCGGTGGAGCCGATGCCGTCCAGCGTGATCATCTCCAGCACGATCAGGTTCAGCGCCGGGCCGTCCGCCGCCTCGCCGGCCGATTCGGCGAGCAGGGTCAGCAGGCGGCCGCGCAGGTCGGCGGGGTAGGACAGCAGCCGCTTCAGCGCGATGGGCAGGCTCGATTTCGCCGCGGTCCAGCGGCTGGGGGCCAGGGTGGCGCTGCG
>NZ_WHOR01000043.1:0-29196 GCF_013340925.1 Azospirillum formosense | reverse complement strand
TTGCGCACCATCGCCATGCCGGCGGACACCAACCCCAACGGCGACATCTTCGGCGGCTGGTTGCTGTCCCAGATGGATCTGGCCGGCGGCGTCGCCGCCCTGCGCCGGGCGGGCGGGCGCGTGGCGACGGTGGGGATCGAGGCGATGACCTTCCACAAGCCTGTCTATGTCGGCGACGAGGTGAGCTGCTTCGCCCACGTCACCAAGGTGGGCCGAACCTCCATCCGCGTGCGGGTCGAGACCTGGGTGCGCCGCCAGCGCAGCGCGGGGGAGGCGATCAAGGTGACGGAGGGCGTCTTCACCTACGTCGCCATCGGCGAGGACCGCCGCCCGCGCGAGGTCCCGACGGAGTGAAGCGCAACCCGCCTTCTTTCGAAGGTTGTGCGCTGTGTCATTCTCCTTTGGGGGTGTAGGCCGCCTATTACTCGGCGGCGCAAAGAGCATGGCGCGGTGAATTCTTTCGGATTGCTTCTTTTCCGTTTGACCGAAGGAATCGCGTATGATTCCATCATACCGCCATGACCATGCTCCAGAACCTCACCGACTCGCTGAAACGCGCCGCCAAAAGCGCCCTTCGCCAGGCCATCGGGCCGGCCATCGGCTCCTGCGTCGTCGCCTACTTCGTCTATTACGCCGTCCAGGGGGACCGCGGGCTGCTCGCCATGAACCACCTGAAGGCGGAGATCGCCACGGCGGAATCCGTCCTCGACCAGGTGAAGGCCGAGCGCGAGCGAATGGACCGCCGCGCGCAACTGATGCGCAGCGACCACCTGGACCGCGACATGCTGGACGAGCGTGCGCGCACGATGTTGAACCTTTCAGGCCCCCGCGACGTCATAATCGCACTCCCTCCGGCGCAGGTCGAAGGTGATGCTAGCGCTGAGAAGTAGGTCATATCAGTGAATTAACCGAAAGCCGGTTAACGCCGAATTTCGCGTTTAAAAACAGATATTTGCGTCTCGTGCGCTTGTCGTGTACTGTGCGCCCCGCATCCGCTTCCGGTGCGAGGGGGATGCACCCTCATAAGTGGGATGTACCCTCGCAACGTGCTGCAGCCCTGGCTGTTCGCTTGCCGTCGCTGCATAAACCCTGGGGAGGAAACATGGCCGCGTCACGACGCCGTCCGAAGGCGCAGACTGACTCCGCTTCGAAGCAGGCCGCTTCGACCGAGGACCTGATCAAGTACTATCGCGAGATGCTTCTGATCCGCCGCTTCGAGGAGAAGGCGGGCCAGCTCTACGGCATGGGCCTCATCGGCGGTTTCTGCCACCTCTACATCGGCCAGGAAGCCGTCGTGGTCGGCATCCAGGCCGCGCTGAAGGACAACGACGACGTCATCACCAGCTACCGTGACCATGGCCACATGCTGGCCTGCGGCATGGACCCGAAGGGCGTGATGGCCGAGCTGACCGGTCGCCGTGGAGGCTACTCCAAGGGCAAGGGCGGCTCGATGCACATGTTCAGCCGCGAGAAGAACTTCTACGGCGGCCACGGCATCGTCGGCGCGCAGGTCCCGCTGGGCACCGGCCTCGCCTTCTCGCACAAGTACAACAAGGATGACGGCCTGTCCGCGGTCTATTGCGGCGACGGCGCCATCAACCAGGGTCAGGTTTACGAGAGCTTCAACATGGCGGCTCTGTGGAAGCTGCCGGTGCTCTACGTGATCGAGAACAACAAGTACGCCATGGGCACCTCGCAGGAGCGCGCCTCGGCGGGCGAGCTGCACCAGCGCGGCGCGGCCTACGGCATTCCCGGCCATCAGGTCAACGGCATGGACGTCCTCGAGGTCCGCGAGGCCGCCGACAAGTGGGTGGAGTACATCCGCGCCGGCAACGGCCCGGTCATCCTCGAGATGAAGACCTACCGCTACCGCGGCCACTCGATGTCCGACCCGGCCAAGTACCGGACCAAGGAGGAGGTCGAGAAGATGCGGAGCGAGTCCGATCCGATCGACAACCTGAAGCGCGTCCTGCTGGAAGGCGCTTACGTGACCGAGGACCAGCTCAAAGAGATCGACCGCGAGGTCAAGGCCGTGGTGACCGAGGCTGCCGAATTCGCGCAGCAGAGCCCCGAGCCCGATCCGGCGGAGCTGTGGACGGACGTCCTGGTCGAAGCCTGACGACAACGATAAGCAGGAGCGGCGCCGAGGGCCGGAGGCTTCGCCTCCCGGTGAACCCGCGCCGCCGGAGGTTGAGGAATGCCGATCGAAGTGCTGATGCCGGCGCTGTCGCCCACCATGACCGAGGGCAAGCTGGCGAAATGGGTCAAAAAAGAAGGTGACGAGGTCAAGTCCGGCGACGTGCTCGCCGAGATCGAGACCGACAAGGCGACCATGGAGGTCGAGGCGGTCGATGAAGGCCGCATCGGCAAGATCCTGGTCGCCGAGGGCACCGAGAACGTCGCCGTGAACACCCCCATCGCCGTGATCCTCGGCGAGGGCGAGAGCGTCACCGACGCCGTGTCCGGCTCCCCGACGCCGGCCCCGAAGGTCGCCGCCGAGCCGGTGGTGAAGGACACGGGCGCGCACGCCCCGGCCACCCTGCCGGTCGGTCCGGCCAGCGGCCCGGCCGCCGCGCCGCCGGCGTCGGACGAGGACAAGTTCTTTGACAAGACGGTGAAGAAGACCGTCCGCGAAGCGCTGCGCGACGCCATGGCCGAAGAGATGCGCCGCGACCCGACCGTCTTCCTGATGGGTGAGGAGGTCGCGCAGTACCAGGGCGCCTACAAGGTGTCGCAGGGCCTGCTCCAGGAGTTCGGCGCCGACCGCGTCATCGACACGCCGATCACCGAGATCGGCTTCGCCGGCCTGGGCGTCGGCGCGGCCTTCCGCGGCCTGCGCCCGATCGTCGAGTTCATGACCTTCAACTTCGCGATGCAGGCGATCGACCACATCGTGAATTCCGCCGCCAAGACGCTGTACATGTCCGGCGGCCAGATGGGCTGCCCGATCGTGTTCCGCGGCCCGAACGGTGCGGCCGCCCGCGTCGCCGCGCAGCACAGCCAGGACTTCACCCCCTGGTACGCCAGCGTGCCCGGCCTGAAGGTCGTCGCGCCCTACAGCGCGTCGGACTTCAAGGGCCTGATGAAGTCGGCGATCCGCGATCCGAACCCGGTCATCTTCCTCGAGAACGAGATCCTCTACGGCCAGTCCTTCGAGGTGCCGGAGAGCGAGGACTTCATCGTTCCGATCGGCCGCGCCAAGATCCGCCGCGCCGGCACGGACGTGACGATCACCGCCCATTCGCTGATGGTCAGCTACGCGCTCGCCGCCGCCGATCTGCTGGAGAAGGACGGGATCAGCGCCGAGGTCATCGACCTGCGCACGATCCGTCCGCTCGACACCGAGACGATCGTCAACTCGGTCAAGAAGACCAACCGCCTCGTCACCGTCGAGGAGGCCTGGCCGACCTGCGGCATCGGCGCCGAGCTGTCGGCCCTGATGATGGAGCAGGCCTTCGACTATCTGGACGCCCCGGTGATCCGCGTGACCGGCCTCGACGTGCCGATGCCGTATGCGGCGAACCTGGAAAAGCTCGTCCTTCCTTCGCCCGACCGCATCGCGGAAGCGGCGAAGAAGGCCTGCTACCGCAAGTAAGGAGGGCGAGCGAATGACCATCCAGATTCTCATGCCCGCCCTCTCTCCGACCATGACCGAGGGCAACCTCGCGAAGTGGCTGAAGAAGGAAGGCGACGCGGTGAAGTCCGGCGACGTGATCGCCGAGATCGAGACCGACAAGGCCACCATGGAAGTCGAGGCGGCCGACGAAGGCCGTCTCGGCAAGATCCTCGTGCAGGCCGGCACGCAGGGCGTCGCGGTGAACACCCCGATCGCCGTGCTGCTGGAAGAGGGCGAGGACGACAGCGCGCTCGCCAAGGCCGCCGCTCCCGCTCCGGCGGCTGCGCCCGCGGCGGCTCCGGCCCCGGCGGCTTCCGCTCCGGCAGCTGCCCCGGCTCCGCAGGCCGCGGCCGCTCCGGCTCCCGCCGCCCAGGGCGGTGGCCGCGTGTTCGCCAGCCCGCTGGCCCGCCGTCTGGCCGAGCAGGCCGGTCTCGACCTGAAGGCCGTCAAGGGCACCGGCCCGAACGGCCGCATCGTCAAGGCCGACATCGAGGCCGCCAAGGCCGGCGGCACCGCCAAGGCCGCCGCTCCGCAGACCGCCGCCCAGGCTCCCGCCGCGGCCCCGGCTGCTGCGCCGGCCGCAGCCGCTCCGGCCCCGAAGGCCGCGGGCATCGACGCCAAGGACCTGTCGGACAAGCTGGGCATGCGCTACAAGGCGCAGCCGAACAGCTCCATGCGCAAGACGATCTCCCGTCGTCTGACCGAGGTGCAGCAGACGGTGCCGGACTACTTCCTGGCCATCGACTGCGAACTGGACGCGCTGCTGAAGGTCCGTTCCGACCTGAACGCCCGCTCCAAGGACTACAAGCTGTCGGTCAACGACTTCATCATCCGCGCCGCCGCGCTGACGCTGAAGAAGTTCCCGAACATCAACGCCGCCTGGTCGGAGGAGGCCATCCTCCGTTACGACCACGTCGACATCTCGGTCGCCGTGGCCACCCCGACCGGCCTGATCACGCCCATCGTCAAGAAGGCGGAGACCAAGGGGCTGGCCGAGATCTCCAATGAGATGAAGGGTCTGGCGGAGCGCGCCCGCGACGGCAAGCTGAAGCCGGAGGAGTACCAGGGCGGCACCTTCTCGATCTCCAACCTCGGCATGTACGGCATCCGCGAGTTCGCGGCGATCATCAACCCGCCGCAGGCCTGCATCATGGCGGTCGGCGCCGGCGAACAGCGTCCGGTCGTGAAGAACGGCGCGCTCGCCATCGCCACCGTGATGACCGTCTCGGTCACCGTTGACCACCGCGTCGCCGACGGCGCGCAGGGTGCGGAATTCCTCGCGGCTTTCAAGAAGCTGATCGAGGACCCGCTGAGCATGCTGCTGTAAGGGGGCGCGGACCATGGCTGACATGAATTACGATCTCATCGTCATCGGTGGCGGTCCGGGCGGCTATGTGGCGGCGATCCGCGCCGCCCAGCTCGGCCTCAGCACCGCGGTGGTGGAGCGTGAGAATCTCGGCGGCATCTGCCTCAACTGGGGCTGCATCCCGACCAAGGCGCTCCTCCGCTCCGCCGAGGTGCTGCGCAACGCCAAGCACGCCACGGAGTACGGGCTGGTCATCCAGAACCCGTCCTTCGACCTGGACAAGGTCGTCCAGCGGTCCCGCAAGGTGGCGGGGCAGCTCAACGGCGGCGTCAAGCATCTGCTGAAGAAGAACAAGGTCGCCGTCATCGAGGGCGAGGCCAAGCTGCTCGGCAAGGGGCAGGTGGCCGTGACCAAGGGCGGTGCGGCGGTCGGCACCTTCGGGGCGAAGAACATCATCATCGCCACGGGCGCCCGCGCCCGCACCCTGCCGGGTCTGGAGGACGACGGCAACCTCGTCTGGACCTACCGCAAGGCGATGACCCCGAACACGACGCCGAAGTCGCTGCTGGTCATCGGCTCCGGCGCCATCGGCATCGAGTTCGCCAGCTTCTACAACGAGCTGGGCGCCAAGGTGACGGTGGTCGAGGTGATGGACCGCATCCTGCCGGTCGAGGACGAGGAAATCTCGACCTTCGCCCGCAAGCAGTTCGAAAAGCAGGGCATGCGCATCATCACCAACGGCAAGGCCGGCAACCTGCGCAAGGGTGCCGACAGCGTGACGGTGGCGGTGGAAGCCAACGGCAAGACCGAGGACATCACGGTCGACCGCGTGATCCTCGCCGTCGGCATTTCGCCGAACACGGAGAATCTGGGCCTGGAGAACACCAAGGTCCAGACCGATCGCGGCCACATCAAGACCAACGCCAACTGCCAGACCGACGAGCCGGGCGTCTACGCCATCGGCGACGTGACGGGGGCTCCCTGGCTCGCCCACAAGGCCAGCCACGAGGGCGTGATCGCCGTCGAGCACATCGCCGGCAAGCACCCGCACGCGCTGGACGTCCGCAACATCCCGGGCTGCACCTACTCGCACCCGCAGATCGCGTCGGTCGGTCTCACCGAGAAGAAGGCGAAGGAGGCGGGCTACGAGGTCCGCGTCGGCCGCTTCCCCTTCATCGGCAACGGCAAGGCCATCGCGCTGGGCGAGGCGGACGGCATGGTGAAGACCGTGTTCGACGCCAAGACCGGCGAGCTGCTGGGTGCCCACATGGTTGGCGCCGAGGTGACGGAGCTGATCCAGGGCTACACGGTCGCCAAGACCATGGAGACCACCGAGCAGGAGCTGATGCAGACCGTGTACCCGCATCCGACCCTGTCGGAAATGATGCACGAGTCGGTGCTTGATGCCTATGGCCGGGCCATCCACTTCTAAGTGGCGAGTCTGAGCTACGGTCGTTTCCTCCCTCGTCCTCCAGGGCGGGGGAGCAACGATTGCGACTCCGTCATCCTTTTGGCGGTGTTGTTTCGTCGCGGCCGATAATCAGACTTGACCGGTCGGTCATTCCGGCCTATCCGGCGGGACCGTGGCCGCCGGCCTTACGCCGTTTCCCTGCGCCGTCCCTTGCGCGGAAGGCGGCGCGTTACCGTTCAGCATCGGCGCTGCCATCGGGCAGCCCGTGGGAGCACTTCAGACCATGACCGTGGCCGATCACCCCGAGAAGCTTCGCCATCCCGAAAAGGCCCACAAGCCCGACAACCCGATCCAGCGCAAACCGGGCTGGATTCGTGTCAAGGCGCCGACCAGCCAGGAATACAACGAGACGCGCAACCTGATGCGCGGGCTCAAGCTCAACACCGTGTGCGAAGAGGCGGCCTGCCCGAACATCGGGGAATGCTGGAAGCACAAGCACGCGACCTTCATGATCCTCGGCTCCGTCTGCACCCGCGGTTGCGCCTTCTGCAACGTCGGCACCGGCCGCCCCGACCAGCTCGACCCGCACGAGCCGGACAACGTGGCGGAAGCGGTGGCCCAGCTGAAGCTGAGCCACGTCGTCGTCACCTCGGTGGACCGCGACGACCTGGAGGACGGCGGGGCCGAGCATTTCGCCCGGACCATCCGCGCCATCCGCGCGGCGTCGCCCGACACGACCATCGAAATCCTCACCCCCGACTTCCAGAAGAAGAAGGGTGCGGTTGAGGTGGTGGTCGAGGCGAAGCCCGACGTCTTCAATCACAATCTGGAAACCGCGCCGCGGCTCTACCCGACGATCCGTCCGGGCGCGCGCTACTTCACCTCGCTCCAGCTGCTGGCGCGGGTGAAGGAGCTGGACCCGTCCATGTTCACCAAGTCCGGAATCATGGTGGGCCTGGGCGAGACGCGCGAGGAGGTCGGGCAGGTGATGGATGACCTGCGCGCCGCCGATGTTGACTTCATGACGATCGGCCAGTACCTCCAGCCGACGCCCAAGCACGCGGCGGTGGACCGGTTCGTGACTCCGGAAGAATTCCAGAGCTACGCAACACTTGGCCGCGGCAAGGGTTTCCTGATGGTGGCCTCGACGCCGCTGACCCGCTCCAGCTATCACGCGGGGGCGGACTTCGCGATGCTGCGGGAGGCTCGCCTCCGCAAGCTCGCGGCAGCAGCGGGCTGAGAGGCGGCCGAAAGAGAAACGGAGCGGGTATGCCGACGCACGCGGAAAAGAAGGTCCTTCCCTACACGCCGGAGCAGATGTACCGGCTGGTCGCCGATGTGGAGAAGTACCCGGAGTTCCTGCCCTGGTGCCTCGCCGCCCGCATCCGCCGCCGTGAAGGCGACGTGATGTTCGCGGACCTTGTCATCGGCTTCAAGATGGTCCGCGAACGCTTCACCTCGCGCGTGGAGCTGGACGAGGCGGGCCGCCGCATCAACGTCCAGTACACCGAGGGGCCGTTCCAATACCTGAACAACCATTGGATCTTCACCCCGCACGAGGGCGGCGTCTGCGTGGATTTCTACGTGGATTTCGAGTTCCGCTCGAAGATGTTGCAGAAGATCATGGGCGTGCTGTTCAACGAGGCGGTGCGCCGGATGGTGCAGGCCTTCGAGACCCGCGCCAACCAACTCTACGGCAACGGCGCCACCCGGCCCGCCGCGGCGCGGACCGCCTGAGGCCGGTTTTCCCTCAGCGAATCGCGGTTTCCGGGCGGGCCGTGCGCAGCCGCTCCAGCGCGGTCTGGACCGTCGCGAGGCGCACTGCCTCGCGGTCGCCGGGGAAGGTGTATTCCTTGTGTTTGGCCGCACCGCGGCGGACCGCGGTGGCGATGTAGACGCGCCCGACCGGCTTCTCCGGCGTTCCACCGCCGGGGCCGGCGACTCCGGTGACTGCCACCGTCACGTCGGCCTTCGACTTCGCCAGCGCCCCGACCGCCATCGCCACCGCCACCTCCGGGCTGACCGCGCCGTGGGCGTAGATCAGGCTGGGCGGCACGCCGAGCATCTCGGACTTGGCGACGTTGGAGTAGGTGACGAAGCCGCGGTCCACCACCTTGGACGAGCCCGCGATGTCGGTCAGCGCCCCCGCGATGAGGCCGCCCGTGCAGGATTCGGCGGTCGCCAGGGTGTAGCCGGCCATATCGTATTCCGCGAGCAGCTTGGCGGCGAGTTCACGGATGTGATCGGGAAACATGCGGGTCCCTTTCGTCGTCGTGCCAGAACCAGCCCCTCTCCCGTCCTGGGCGAGGGCTACGGAAGGCTCATGTTATCCCGGCAGACGGACCGTCGCCATCGCCTGCGCCGCGATGCCCTCGCCGCGTCCGGTGAAGCCCAGCCGCTCCGTCGTCGTCGCCTTCACGCTGACCCGGTCCACCGGCATGCCCAGAATCTCGGCAACACGCGCGGTCATCGCCTCGCGGTGCGGGCCGACCTTCGGGCGTTCGCAGATGATCGTCACGTCGACATGGGCGATCCGCCCGCCGCGCGCCGTTACCAGCTCCGCCGCGTGTTTCAGGAACAGGGCGCTGTCGGCGCCGCGCCATTGCGGGTCGCTGGGCGGGAAATGGCTGCCGATGTCCCCGGCGCACAGCGCGCCCAGGATGGCGTCGGTCAGCGCGTGCAACCCGACGTCGGCGTCCGAATGGCCGTCCAGCCGGTGCGTGTGCGGAACCCGCACGCCGCAGAGCGTGACGTGATCACCCTCGGCGAAGCGGTGCACGTCGAAGCCGGACCCGGTGCGAATGTCGGACAGGGCGCTGTCGAGCGCGCGGGCGGCGCGGGTCAGGTCGGCGGGGGTGGTCACCTTGAAATTCTCCTCCCTGGCGGGCACCAGCGCGACCGGCAGCCCGGCACGTTCGGCGACCGCCGCGTCGTCGGTCAGCTCCAGCCCGGCGGCGGAGCGGTGCGCGGCCAGAATCTCGGGAAAGCGGAAGCCCTGCGGGGTCTGGGCGCGCCACAGGCCGTCACGATCCACCGTGCCGGCCACCAGTCCATCCTCGCCGCGCTTCAGCGTGTCGGCGACCGGAACGGCGGCCAGCGCCGCGGGGTGGGTGTCCAGCGCCGCGATCACCGCGTCGATGGTGTCGGCGTCGATCAACGGGCGGGCCGCGTCGTGAATCAACACGAGGTCCGGCGCCGATTCGGCCAACGCTTCGAGCCCGTTGCGCACCGAATCCTGGCGGGACGCCCCGCCGGCCACCGGCTCGGGCAGATCCAGCCCTGCGACGGCCGCATCGTAGAGATCGCGAAACGCCGGATTGATGACGACGCGCACCGCGCTCACCTTGGGGTGGCGCCGGAAGGCTTCGACCGTGCGGCGCAGCACGGGCTGGCCGGCGAGATCGAGATACTGCTTGGGCTGTTCGGCGCCGAAACGCTGGCCGATTCCGGCGGCGACGATCAGCGCGATACAGGAAGACATGGGACGTATCCGTGCCGTTTGGGCTATGGTATCCGCGCTTGACGGGCCGTCCGCGTGACGCTTACGTCATGGCGGCCGGACGCAGCGGAGCCTAGCCGCTCACCGGCGTTCCGCCAAGAGCTTCAGAGACTTGATCACCAGCGACTTTGGGTTTCCGCAGAGGGAAGGGCACGGGTCCGCCGCATGTCGCAGAACATCGTCTACAGCCTGACCGCGCTGGTGGCGCTGCTGCCGGCGTCCATCTACCCCTACCACCGGATCGCGGGGCAGGGGGTGGACGGACGGTCCGCCTATTTCTGGGGCGCCCTGGCGCTGGGCTTCGCCGGGCCGGCGGCCTGGGCGTTGACCCAGGTGGCGGGACGCTGGCACACCGGCCTGTCCACCGCGCTGTGGATCACCATCGCCGCCTGCATGCTGCTGTTCATGGCGATGAGCGCGCTGACCCGGTCGGCGTGGCGCCTGTCGCCGCTGCTGCTGCCCTATCTGCTGACTGTCGGCGCCTTCGCGACACTGGCCCAGCAGGCCCCGGCGCCGGTATTGCGCGGTGGGGCGCCCGGCATCTGGATCGACCTGCACATTGCCGTGTCGGTCATCACCTACGCGCTGCTGACCATGGCCGCCGTGGCGTCGCTCGCCGCCTTCCTTCAGGAGCGGGCGCTGAAGTCGAAACGCCCGACCCCGTTGACACGCTTCCTGCCGCCGGTGGCGGAA
This sequence comes from Azospirillum formosense, assembly GCF_013340925.1. Taxonomy (GTDB): domain Bacteria; phylum Pseudomonadota; class Alphaproteobacteria; order Azospirillales; family Azospirillaceae; genus Azospirillum; species Azospirillum formosense. The sequence continues at coordinate 18,671 of NZ_WHOR01000043.1, read as the reverse complement.
AGCGAGCGGATGCAGCTTCATCTGCTCGCCGCGTCGGAGACGGTTCTGGGGGCCGGTCTCGCCACGGGAATGGCGGTGCTCTATTACGAAACCGGCGCGCTGCTGCGCGCCGACCACAAGACGCTTCTATCCGTCGCCAGCTTCGTCGTCATCGGCGGGTTGCTGCTGGCCCATGCCCGCACCGGCGTGCGCGGGCGGTTGGCGGCGCGTCTCGTGCTGATCGCCTATCTGCTGCTGACGCTCGCCTATCCGGGCGTCAAGTTCGTCACCGACGTCCTGCTCGGCTAGCCGTTGCGCATGACAGCCACCGTGGCGCTCGCGGTATGTGCACTTGCAACATGCCGAAACGCTGTGCTACCGTGCACAAATTCTCATCATATCGCTAATGTGCCCATCATGTGGGCAGGTGAACATGGCCATTCAAATCGGCACCATCTCGCTTGAGGGTCCGGTGATCCTCGCCCCTATGTCCGGCGTCACCGACCTGCCGTTCCGGCGGCTGGTGAAGCAGTCCGGCTGTGGGCTGGTCGTCTCCGAGATGGTCGCAAGCCAAGCGATGATCCGCGAAAACCGCCAGACGCTGCGCATGGTCGAATGCGAGCCGGAGCAGTTCCCCATGGCGGTCCAACTCGCCGGCTGCGAACCCGAGGTGATGGCCGAGGCGGCGAAGCTGAACGAGGACCGCGGGGCGGCCATCGTCGACATCAACTTCGGCTGCCCGGTGAAGAAGGTGGTCAACGGCCACGCCGGCTCCTCCCTGATGCGCGACGAGGCGCTCGCCGCCCGCATCCTGGAGGCCACGGTGAAGGCCGTCTCCATTCCGGTGACGCTGAAGATGCGCAAGGGGTGGGACGACAACAGCCTGAACGCCCCCCGTCTCGCCCGCATCGCCGAGGAGTGCGGGATCAAGCTGGTCACCGTCCACGGCCGCACCCGCGAGCAGTTCTACAACGGCACCGCCGACTGGTCCTTCATCCGCTCCGTGAAGGAGGCGGTGTCGATCCCGGTGGTGGTCAACGGCGACATCACTTCCTTCGACGCGGTGGACCGCGCGCTCGCCGAGTCCGGCGCCGACGGGGTGATGATCGGGCGCGGCGCCTACGGACGCCCCTGGTTCCCCGCCCAGGTGATGCATTACATCCGCACCGGCGAACGGTTGCCCGACCCGCCGCTCGACCGGCAGCTCGACACGCTCCTGGAGCATTACGACGCCATGCTGACCCATTACGGCGTCGAGGGAGGGCTGCGCGTCGCCCGCAAGCACATCTCTTGGTACTCCACGGGCCTGCGCGACTCCGCCGAGTTCCGCTCGGAAGTCAACCGCATGTCCGATCCCGAACGAGTGCGCGGTTTCATCCGCGACTTCTACGCCCCGGCGATCGAAAGGATGGCTGCCTGATGGCCCGTGCATCTGCCGCTGCTCCATTGCCCCGCCGCCCGGCGCGGCCCCGTGCGCCTTCCAGTTCCTATCGCCCCGTCCGCTCCTGCATCGATCCGTCCGTCATGCTGAACGCGCTCCCCGACCCGGTCCTCGTCGTCGACGGCTCCGGCGACATCCGCTACGTGAATCTGGAGGCGCAGGAGTTCTTCGGCCTGTCCGCCGCCATGATGGAGGGCATGCCGCTGGCCGAGCTGCTGCCGCCCAACAGCCCGGTCAGCCAATTGATCGAGCAGGTTCAGCAGGGCCGCCATCGTGCCTCCCAGGAGGGAGTCGTCATCGACACGCCGCGCATCGGCCCGCACCACGTTACCGTGCGGGTGACCGCGTTGGGTGAGCCCGCCGACCATGTGCTGCTGACGGTCAACGAGCGCACGTTGGCCCGCAAGATCGACAATTCCCTGACCCACCGCAACGCCGCCCGCTCGGTCACGGCCATGGCGTCTATGCTGGGGCACGAGGTGAAGAATCCGCTGTCGGGCATCCGCGGCGCCGCGCAGCTCCTGGAAGAGAATTGCAGCGAGTCCGACCGGGTGCTGACCCGGCTGATCTGCGACGAGGCCGATCGCATCGTCGCCCTGGTCAACCGGATGGAGGTCTTCTCCGACCAGCGGCCGCTGGAACGCGACGCGGTGAACATCCATACCGTTCTGGAGCATGTCCGCAAGGTGGCCCAAAGCGGCTTCGCGCGGAACATCCGCTTCATCGAGCGCTATGACCCGTCCCTGCCGCCGGTCTATGGCAACCGCGACCAGCTCATCCAGATTTTCCTGAATCTGATTAAAAATGCGGCAGAGGCTGCACCGGATTCGGGCGGCGAGATCATTCTCAGCACATCTTATCAGCACGGCGTCCGCATGGCCCTGCCCGGCGGCGACACCCGCCTGCACCTGCCGTTGCTGGTGTCCGTTCAGGATAATGGGGACGGCATACCCGACGATCTGCGCTCCAACCTGTTCGATGCGTTCATTACGACGAAGGTCAACGGAACTGGCCTGGGGCTTGCATTGGTAGCCAAAATCGTCGGCGACCACGGCGGCGTCATCGAGTTTGACAGCCAGCCGCGCCGCACCGTCTTCAAGGTCTCGCTACCCATGTTCGATGAAGCGCAGATGAGCGGCGATCCGGCACCGGCCAGAGGCATCCGAGGGGCCATCGGATGAGTGCAGCCACGATCCTGGTTGCGGACGACGACCGCGCCATCCGCACCGTTCTGACCCAGGCCCTCGCCCGCCTCGGCCACGAGGTGCGCACCACCGGCAACGCCTCCACGCTTTGGCGCTGGGTGGCGGACGGGCAGGGCGACCTCATCATCACCGACGTGGTGATGCCCGACGAGAACGGGCTGGACCTGATCCCGCGGATCAAGAAGATCCGGCCCGATCTGCGCATCATCGTGATGAGCGCGCAGAACACGCTGATCACCGCCGTGAAGGCGGCGGAGCGCGGCGCCTTCGAGTATCTGCCCAAGCCCTTCGACCTCAAGGAACTGGTCTCGGTCGTCGAGCGGGCCCTGAATTCCAACACGCCGCCGGCGGCCCTGCCGGCCGACGCCGGGGAGGCGGACGAGCAACTTCCCCTGATCGGCCGCTCGCCGGCCATGCAGGAGATCTACCGCGTCCTTGCCCGTTTGATGGGCACCGACCTGACGGTGACGATCACCGGCGAGTCGGGCACCGGCAAGGAGTTGGTGGCCCGCGCGCTGCACGATTACGGCAAGCGCCGCAACGGCCCCTTCGTCGCCATCAACATGGCGGCCATCCCGCGCGAGCTGATCGAGTCCGAACTGTTCGGTCACGAGAAGGGCGCCTTCACCGGAGCGACCAACCGCTCGACCGGCCGGTTCGAGCAGGCGCAGGGCGGCACGCTGTTCCTCGACGAGATCGGCGACATGCCGCTGGAGGCGCAGACCCGCCTGCTGCGTGTGCTCCAGGAAGGCGAGTACACCACCGTCGGCGGACGTACGCCGATCAAGACGGACGTACGCATCGTCGCCGCGACCCACCGCGACCTGCGCACATTGATCCGCCAGGGCCTGTTCCGTGAGGACCTGTTCTACCGCCTGTGCGTCGTCCCCATTCGCCTGCCGCCGCTGCGCGAGCGTACGGAGGACGTGCCGCTTCTGGTTCGCCACTTCCTGAACCAGTGCTCGGCGCAGGGACTGCCGGTGAAGAGCATCGACCAGCCCGCCATGGACCGGTTGAAGCGTTACCGCTGGCCGGGCAACGTACGCGAGCTGGAAAACCTCGTCCGCCGCCTCGCCGCGCTCTATTCGCAGGAGGTCATCGGGCTCGACGTTGTGGAGGCGGAACTTGCCGACACGACGCCCGCCGCCCAGCCGGTGGAGGAACCGCAGGGTGAAGGCCTGTCCGCCGCCGTGGAGCGCCACCTCAAGGATTATTTCGCCGCACACAAGGACGGCATGCCGTCGAACGGCCTGTACGACCGGGTGCTGCGCGAGGTGGAACGGCCGCTGATCTCGCTCAGCCTCTCGGCGACGCGGGGCAACCAGATCAAGGCGGCGCAGCTCCTCGGGCTCAACCGCAACACATTGCGCAAGAAGATCCGCGACCTCGACATCCAGGTGGTGCGTGGGCTGAAGTGACTTGGCGCCGGGCGGTTCGGCCCGGCGTCGCTTCCAGCCCACAGCGTGTTGTTTTTGCGACAGGCCTTTGGCGCCTCTGCCGTTCGCGATGCTCCTTAGGGACTGTGCGAAAGGCAGAGGGGTTGCCGCTTGGCAGGACGGCAACAGCTCGTGTATCATTCTGGCAACAGACTGGTCGCTGGATTGATGTCGCCCACACCCCCTGAACCCGTCACGCCGCTTTGGCAGCAGTTCCTTCGTTGGGCAGCCCGTGTCGGGCTGGCGAAACGGCTTGCCTTCGCGCTGTCGCTGGCGGCTCTGGTGGCGGGCTTCGCGACCTACACGGCGCTGACGGAGAGCGCGCCCTTCGGGGAAACCAACCCGCGCACCGTCACGTGGCTGCTGACCCTCGATCTGGCGCTTTTGCTCCTGCTCGGCGTGCTGATCGCGCGGCGGATCGTCTATCTGTGGATCGGGCGGCGCCGCGGCCTCGCCGGGTCGCAGATGCATGTGCGGCTGGTCGCGGTGTTCAGTCTACTCGCCGTCGCGCCGGCCATCATCATGGCCATCTTCTCGACGGTCTTCTTCTATGTCGGCGTGCAGTCCTGGTTCAGCGAGCGGGTGCGCACGGCGGTGAACGAATCGCTGGCGGTGGCCAGCGCCTATCTCCACGAGCACCAGCAGAACATCCGCGCGGACGCGCTCGCCATGGCGAACGACCTGAACCAGGAGGCGGCGCGGCTGGCCAGCGATCCCGAGCGGTTCGAGCAGGTGGTCGCCACCCAGGCGATGCTGCGCGCCCTGTCGGAGGCCATCGTCTTCAATGGGACGACCGGCGCCATCGTTGCGCGGTCCGGCTACACCTTCGCGCTGGAGTTCGACCCGATCCCCGACGACAAGCTCGCCACCGCCCGCCGCGGCGAGGTGGCGATGATCGTCAGCGAGAACGACGACCGCGTGCGCGCTCTGGTCCGTCTCGACCGCTTCGCCGACACTTATCTTTATGTGGGCCGCATGGTCGAGCCGCGCGTGCTCTCGCACATGGCCTCGGCGGAAGGGGCGGTGCGGGAGTTCGGTGCGCTGGAAAGCCAACGCGGCAGCCTGCAGATCACCTTCACCTTGATCTTCCTGGTTGTGGCCATGCTGCTTCTGCTGGCGGCGGTGTGGGCGGGGCTGATCTTTGCGACCCGGCTGGCGCGGCCGATCAGCGCCCTGATCGGTGCGGCGGAGCGGGTGCGCGCCGGCGACCTGACCGTCCGGGTGACCGAGCCGCCCGGCGAGGACGAGCTTGGCCTGCTGTCGCGTGCCTTCAACCGCATGACGACGGAGATCGAAAGCCAGCGGCATGAGCTTCTCTCGGCCAACCGCCTGATCGACGAGCGCCGCCGCTTCACGGAAACCGTGCTGGGCGGCGTGTCGGCGGGCGTGATCGGATTGGACGCGGAGGGGCGGATCACCCTTCCCAACTTCTCGGCCGCGCGCCTTCTCGGCGTCGAGGATGCGGAAAGCCTGATCGGGATGCGGCTGGCCGAACTGTCGCCGGAGATGGGGGAACTTCTCGACCACGCGCCCGGCCGCCCCGGCCGGGTGGTGCAAGACCAGATCCAGATCCGCCGCCCCGGCACGACGCCGCTGACGCTGCTCGTCCGCATCTCCACCGAAGGGCGGGGCAGCGGCGAGATCCGCGGCTACGTCGTGACCTTCGACGACATCACCGAACTGGTCTCCGCCCAGCGCAAGGCGGCCTGGGCCGACGTCGCCCGACGCATCGCCCATGAGATCAAGAATCCGCTGACTCCGATTCAGCTCTCCGCCGAACGGCTGCGCCGCAAGTACCTGAAGGAGATCACCAGCGACACCGAGGTCTTTACCATGTGCACGGACACCATCGTCCGGCAGGTGGACGACATCCGGCGCATGGTGGATGAGTTCTCGGCCTTCGCGCGCATGCCGCAGCCGGTGATGAAGCCCTGCAACCTCAACGACCTCGTCCGGCAGGCGGTGTTCCTGCAGTCCAGCGCGCACGCCGGGAAGATCAAGTTCGACATGGCGTTGCCCCAGGGGCCGCTGACCGTGCCCTGCGACAGTCGCCAGATCAGCCAGGCGCTGACCAATCTCCTGCAGAACGCCGCGGACGCCATCGAAGGGCGCCCGCCGCCCGCCGAGGGCGCGGAACTGCCGCCCGGCCATGTCGCCATCCGGGTCGAGGCCGATGCCGAGCGCATCGCCATGATCATCGAGGACAATGGCAAGGGCCTGCCGACCGAGGAACGGGACCGGCTGACCGAACCCTACGTGACGACACGCGCCAAGGGCACCGGGCTGGGGCTCGCGATCGTCAAGAAGATCATGGAGGACCATGGCGGCGTGCTGACCCTCGAGGACCGCGAAGGCGGCGGGGCGCGCGTCGGGCTGGTCATCCCCAACACGTCCACCAGCTCCGGCACGGCCGCGGGCGACGCCCCCGGCGGCGTTGGCACGCCGGCGGAGACCGGTGAAGAGAAGAGGCACGCAGCCCATGGCGCATGACATTCTGATCGTCGACGACGAAGCGGACATCCGGATGCTGATCGCCGGCATCCTGAACGACGAAGGCATGAAGACGCGCGAGGCCGCCGACGCCGACCAGGCGTTCGCCCAGGTCTCCGCGCGCCGGCCCAGTCTCGTGGTTCTGGACATCTGGCTCCAGGGCAGTCGGCTCGACGGACTTCAGATTCTCGAACAGCTGATGCGCGACCACCGGAACCTGCCGGTCATCATGATCTCCGGCCATGGCAACATCGAAACCGCCGTCTCGGCGATCAAGATCGGCGCCTACGACTTCATCGAGAAGCCCTTCAAGGCCGACCGGCTGCTGCTGATGGTGGATCGCGCCATCGAGGCGGCCCGGCTGAAGCGCGAGAACGAGGAGCTGAAGCTGCGGGCCGGCGGCGAGGTCGAACTGATCGGCCGGTCCACCGCCGTCAACCACGTACGCCAGAGCATCGAGAAAGTGGCGCCGACCGGAAGCCGCGTTCTCGTTACCGGCCCCGCCGGCTCGGGCAAGGAGGTGGTGGCCCGGCTGATCCACGCCCGGTCGCGCCGCGCCGGCGGTCCGTTCGTTGGGCTGAACTGTGCCACCATGCGTCCTGACCGGCTGGAAATGGAGTTGTTCGGCACGGAGGCCGGGGTGGATGGCGGCGGCCGCAAGATCGGCACCTTCGAGCAGGCGCACGGCGGCACCCTGCTGCTCGACGAGGTTGCCGACATGCCGTTGGAAACCCAGGGGAAGATCGTCCGCGCCCTGCAGGAGCAGGTGTTCGAGCGGGTTGGCGGCGGTCAGCGGGTCGAAGTGGACGTGCGCGTCATCGCCACCTCCAACCGCGACCTCCAGGCGGAAATCGACCAGGGCCGCTTCCGCCAGGACCTGTTCTATCGTTTGGCCGTCGTGCCGATCCGCGTGCCGTCGCTGGCCGAGCGGCGCGAGGACATCCCGCTGCTGGCCCGCCACTTCATGCAGCGCTCCGCCGAGGCCGCCGGACTGCCGGCCCGTGACTTCGGCGAGGACGCCATGGCCGCGCTGCAGGCCTACGACTGGCCGGGCAACGTGCGCCAGCTCCGCAACGTGGTGGATTGGCTGCTCATCATGGCGCAGGGCGATCCCAAGGAGCCGATCCGCGCCGACCAGCTTCCGCCGGAGATCGGCGCCATCACTCCCACCGTCCTGAAATGGGACAAGGGCGGCGAGATCATGGGGCTGCCGCTCCGCGAGGCCCGCGAGGTGTTCGAGCGCGAGTATCTGCTGGCCCAGGTGACGCGCTTCGGCGGCAATATTTCCCGCACCGCCTCTTTCGTGGGGATGGAGCGTTCCGCCTTGCACCGAAAGCTGAAATCGCTCGGCGTGCACGGCAGCGAGAAGGGTAAGCTGTTCGTCGAATAGACTTGTCCATCGTCGTCAAGCACAAGGCGCCATATTTTATACGAAGCGGGTTTCTCAAGCATGTCCTGAACATGGACAGCTTGAGAGCCCGCTTTTTATTTTTTCCTTTAGCAGTGTTTGTCGAGTTGCGTCGTAATTCAGTGAATTTGAAATTGTGCTGCCTTATTTTAATGTTCTGGATTCGCCTATTCACTATATTGTTTTACAAAAATCCAAATAAATACCAATGTATTTATATAATCCATGAAATATTTAGTAACATTTTTGGCGTTGATCGAGGGTTGTTGCCTGAATATTGATTGTTTTGCAGGCGCGCTTAACAACAAACAGAATTTACTTTTTATGAGGAGGAATCGCGTTATGGCGACCACAGCTGTCCTCACGGTCAATTACACCGACAACCAACTTGTCGCTTATCTGAACGGCGCTCAAGTTTACAACCGCATTGGCGGCGGCGAATCGATCAATGAACAGGTCGTGCTGACCGGCAACCTTCAGGCTGGCGTGAATCAGCTTCTGCTGATCGGTGTGAATTTCAACGGGCCAGCCCATTTCCAGGGCTCGGTCAACATCGACGGTCGGTCGCAGGACTTCAACTTCGATACCCGCAGGGATGGTGCTCCGGAGGGAGTTGTCACACAGTTTTACTACACGATCGACAACAGCTGAATCCAAGGCCGGCAAACGGGCCATCGTCTCGCGGTGACCGGCGGGAAAGGGGTGATGGGGCAGGGCGCATCCGTCACCCTTCTTCCCGTCCACGTTTGCACGTTGGCCCCGTATTTCCTTTCGCGAACATAGAGTTGGTGCGCCCTGCCGCAAGATGATAAGGTCCCTGTCCTAAGTGCCTGGAAAATGGGCGGGGAAGGGTGCAAAGGCCGTGAAGGTCATCGTTTGCGGAGCCGGGCAGGTCGGCTCGAACATCGCGCGCTATCTGGCGTCCGAGGGCAACAACGTCACGGTGATCGACCATTCGCCGGAACTCATCCAGCGGATCAGCGACACGCTCGACGTGCAGGCCATGGTCGGCCACGCCTCCCACCCCGACGTTCTGGAGGCGGCGGGGGCGGGTGAGACCGACATGATCATCGCGGTCACCCAGATCGACGAGATCAACATGGTCGCCTGCGAGGTCGCGCACGCGCTGTTCAAGGTGCCGACCAAGATCGCCCGCGTGCGCAACCAGAGCTATCTGAAGCCGATCTGGGCGGACCTGTTCAGCCGCGACCACATGCCGATCGACGTCATCATCTCGCCGGAGATCGCGGTGGCGCGGGCCATCGCCCGCCGGCTGCAGGTGCCGGGCGCCTTCGACATGATCGCTCTGGCGGACGGCAAGGTCCGCGTCGTCGGCGTGCTGTGCACGGAGACCTGCCCGGTGCTGCACACGCCGCTGCGCCAGCTGACCGGCCTGTTTCCCGACCTCGGTCTGGAGGTGGTGGCGATCATCCGCAACGACCGGTCCTTCATTCCCGGCGGCGACGACCAGATGCTGCCCGGCGACGAGGTCTATTTCGCCTGCGACAACCGCCACCTGAACCGCGCCATGGCCGCCTTCGGCCACGAGGAGGTCGAGGCCCGCCGCATCATCATCCTGGGCGGCGGCAACATCGGGCTGTGCCTGGCGGAGGAGCTGGAGGCGAAATACCCCCACGTCACCGCCCGCATCATCGAGATGAACCGCAGCCGCGCCCAATTCGTGGCGCAGCGCCTGTCGCGCACCATGGTGCTGCACGGCGACGGGCTGGATCCGGAGATCCTGGAGGAGGCCAACGTACGCGCCACCGAGACGGTGGTCGCCGTGACCAACGACGACGAGGGCAACATCCTGTCCTCGCTGCTCGCCAAGCGGCACGGGGCAAAGCGCGCCATCACGCTGATCAACAAGGCGTCCTACACCTCTCTGGTGTCGCCGCTGGGGATCGACGCGGTGGTCAGCCCGCGCGCCATCACCGTGTCCAACATCCTCCAGCACGTCCGGCGCGGCCGCATCCGCGCGGTTCACAGCCTGCGCGACGGCTTCGCCGAGGTCATCGAGGCGGAGGCGCTGGAAACCTCCGCGGTGGTGAACACGCCGCTGCGGGAGGTGAAGCTGCCGTCCGGAGTCATCGTCGGCGCGATCGTGCGCGGCGACGAGGTGATCATCCCGCGCCCGGCCACGGTGATCCGACCGAAGGACCGCGTCATCATCCTGGCCACCGCCGGGCAGGTGAAAAAGGTGGAGAAGATGTTCGCCGTCCGGCTTGAATTCTTCTGATCGCCTCCCGTATCGTTTTTTGCACCAACAAAAAAGAACCTCCATGGCTCGATGGGCATACGTCAACGGCCGTTACCTGCCGCACCGGCAGGCGGCGGTCCATGTGGAAGACCGCGGCTTCCAGTTCGCCGACGGCGTCTATGAGGTGGTGACTCTCCTCGACGGGCGCTTTGCGGACCTGGACGGCCATATGGAGCGTCTGGGCCGCAGTCTGTCGGAGCTGCGTATGGACTGGCCGGCGGCCCCTCGCGTCGTGACGATGATCGCTCGCGAGCTGGTGCGGCGAAACGGCGTCGGCAACGGGTCGCTTTACATCCAGGTCACCCGCGGGGTCGCCCCGCGCGACTTCAAGTTCCCGGAGGACATCCCCGCCACGCTGGTGATGACCGTCAAGCGGGTCACCGCCTTCGCCAAGCCGGAGCAGCTTGAGACGGGCGTGGCCGTGGTCACCGTGCCCGACATCCGCTGGGGCCGGCGCGACATCAAGACGGTCGGCCTCCTCGCCCCCGTGCTGGCCAAGCAGCAGGCTGCCGAATCGGGCGCCTACGAGGCGTGGCTGATCGATCCGGACGGCACGGTGACAGAGGGGTCCTCCTCCAACGCCTGGATCGTCACGCAGGACGGCGTGCTGGTGACACGCCCCCCGTCGCAGAAGATCCTCAACGGCATCACGCGTCTGTCACTCCTGCGGCTGGCCGGCGAGCGCGGCATCCCGGTGGAGGAGCGCAGCTTCACGGTGGAGGAGGCGCTCGCCGCCCGCGAGGCCTTCGTGTCCTCCGCCGGCACCTTCGCGCTGCCGGTGACCCGCATCGACGGCAAGCCGGTGGGCGAGGGCAGGCCGGGGCCGGTCACCCGGACGCTGCGTCAGGCCTATCTCGATTACGTGGCCGCCGGGGTGCCGTCGTGAGCGACGCCGCCGCCGTCATCGACCACCTGCCCGTGCTGCCGCGCGCCGTCCTCTACGACTGGGACAACACGCTGGTCGACAACTGGGGCACCGTGCGCGCCGCGCTGAACCACGCGCTGGTCACCTTCGGCCAAACGCCCTGGACGGAGGAGGAGGCGCGGGAGCGCATCAAGCAGTCGCTGCGCGACAGTTTCCCCCGGATCTTCGGGGAGCGCTGGACCGACGCGCGCGACCTCTTCTACGCCTATTTCGAGGCGCATCACCTGGAGCATCTCCGGCCCCTGCCGGGCGCGGAATCCCTGCTGCGCGGCTTCGCCGAGCGCGGAATCTATCAGGCGGTGGTCTCGAACAAGACCGGCCGCTTCCTGCGGGCGGAGGCCGACGCGCTGGGCTGGACCGGCTATTTCGGCCGTCTGGTCGGCGCCCAGGACGCCGAATTCGACAAGCCGCACGGCGCGCCGGTGCTGATGGCGCTGGAACCGGCGAACATTCCGCCGGGTCCGGACGTCTGGTTCGTGGGGGACGCCGACATCGACATGGAATGTGCCCATGGCGCGGGAATGGTCCCGGTGCTAATAGGGGCGGGCGAGGGCAGCGGCTTCACCCGCTTCCCTCCGGCCCATCGGTACGACACGTGCCATGCATTGTTCGGGTTGGTGGGCAGCGGTGGTGACACCATATCGGATGACCAGTAGTCGAGACGGTTGCGACCAACCATAACCTTATCGCTGCAGGGGGCGGGCTTCCCACAAGGAGCCCCAAAAAACACTGAAGAAGGGGGCGACATAAAATGTCTGAAAAAAGCCAAAATGTGCAGGACGTGTTCCTAAACCACGTCCGCAAGAACAAGACTCCCGTGACCGTGTTCCTCGTGAACGGTGTTAAACTTCAGGGAATCATCACCTGGTTCGACAACTTCTCGGTACTGCTGCGGCGCGATGCGCATTCGCAGCTCGTCTACAAGCACGCCATCTCCACCGTGATGCCCGCGCATCCGATCCAACTTTTCGAGCCGCCCAAGGAAGGTGAAAACGTCTGATCTTCCGACCAATGGCAACGGCCGGACGCCTGATGCCTCCGGCCGCGCCATCGTGGTCCACCCCGTCCTCCGCAATGAGGCGGACGGGGTCCTGCGCCATCCCGAATCCTGCCTGGACGAGGCGGTGGGCCTTGCCCGCGCCATCGATCTGGAGGTCGTGCACGCCGAATGCGCGCGGGTGAACCGCCCGCAGCCTTCGATCCTTCTCGGGTCGGGGACGGTGGAGCATTTTGCCCAGATCGTGGAGGAGACGGAGGCATCCCTCGTCATCCTCGACCACGCGCTGTCGCCGGTGCAGCAGCGCAATCTGGAAAAGGCCCTGAAGGTCAAGGTCATCGACCGCACCGGTCTGATCCTGGAGATCTTCGGCGCACGCGCCCGCACGCGCGAAGGCATGCTCCAGGTCGAGCTGGCCGCCCTGACCTACCAGAAATCGCGCCTCGTCCGCTCCTGGACCCACCTGGAACGCCAGCGCGGCGGCTTCGGCTTCCTCGGCGGTCCCGGTGAATCCCAGCTTGAGATGGACCGCCGCCTGATCGGCGACCGCATCGTCAAGATCAAGAAGGAGCTGGACGAGGTCCGCCGCACCCGCGGTCTGCACCGCAAGGCCCGCGCCAAGGTGCCCTACCCGGTGGTGGCGCTGGTCGGCTACACCAACGCCGGCAAGTCGACGCTGTTCAACCGGCTGGCCAACGCCGACGTCTTCGCCAAGGACCTGCTGTTCGCCACGCTGGACCCGACGATGCGTCAGGTGACCCTGCCGTCCGGGCGCAAGGTGATCCTGTCGGACACGGTGGGCTTCATCTCGGACCTGCCGCACGGCCTGGTCGCCGCCTTCCGCGCCACGCTGGAGGAGGTCGACGCCGCCGACATCATCCTGCATGTCCGCGACGTCTCCCACCAGGACAGCGAGGCCCAGAAGGCCGACGTGCACGAGGTCATGAGCGACATGGGCATCGACCCGGACGCCGACGACCGCGTGATCGAGGTGCTGAACAAGATCGATGCGCTGGACGAGGAATCCCGCGAGGCGATCCTGGCCCAGACGGCCCGCAACCCGCGCGCCGTCGCGGTGTCCGCCCTGTCGGGGGCGGGGATCGCGGATCTCGACCGGCTGCTCGACCAGCGGATGAACGCCCACCGCCATGTGGTGGACCTTTCTGTCGAGCTGGGGGACGGGGCGGCGCTCGCGTGGCTCTATGCAAAAGGTGAGGTGCTGGAGCGGCGGGACGACGAAGTCCAGGCCCACATCCAAGTGGCCATCGACCCGGCGGATCTGGCGCGTTTCGAGAAACGGTTCCTGCACGGCTGATCTTTCGCCATAAAGGAATCGGGCGCGTCATAATTCGTTCGTGCACATGCGACGACATGACGCGCCCGATTTCAGCCCCGTCCTACGACGTCCGAGGTGTAGCCTTTTCCCAACGCGCCCCCGATATTTGAGCCGGGGAGCCGATGGGTTATCCCCGGGAGGAGGCCCGCCTATGCGTTTGCAGACCGATCCAACACACTTTTCGATCACCGCCTTCCTGGCCGATCAGGTGACCCTGGTCGCCCGGCAGGAGCAGTTGTCGCCCGGTGCCGCGGTGCTGCGCATCCAGGAGCTGTCGCGCGACAACGCCGGCCGCGCCCGTCTGCTGGAAATCATCAGTGACGCCTGGCGCAAGGAAACCAACCCGACGGAAAGCAGCAAGATTGCCGCCCTGCGGTCCGAACTGGCCGCCTGGGCGCTGCACGCCACCCCGAGCGACAGCCTGCCGCGCTCCTGACGGAGGCGGGTGTGCCGGGGCAAGGATTTGTCCGTGGCTATGCAGCGGGCAGGGCGCCATAATGGCGGCTCGGCCCGCTTCTTTTCTTTTTCGGATTCCCTTGCGCGTCCCGATCGCTCTCCTGTCCCTGGCGTTCCTGGCCTTCGTGGGCACCGCCGCAGCCGCCGAACGGGTGTTGCCACCGGGATTCGTGGAGGAGCCGCCCGTCGCGCCGGAGGATCCCCTGCCGCCGGAGCCCGCGGAGTTTCCGCCCGCCCCCTTCAGCCCTCTGGTCGTGGCGCCGGATCCTAAAGAGCTGCTGAAGGCCTGCAAGGAGGCCACCTTCACCGACTGTTTCCGCCTGTGGCGTCCGCCCCCGCCGCCGCCCAAGGAGGAGACGCGGGAAGCGCGCGACACGCCGCAGGCCCCGCCCGATCCGAACGCGCCGCGCAAGCCGCCGGAGCCCGGTCCGCTGACCGGCGCGCCGCCCGCCCCGAACCCGGCCGCCGATCAGGCCACCTATGACGCGCTGGTCAAAGCGTTGAAAGACAGTGGTCTGGACGGCAAAGTCATGCTGCCGGAACCGCCGAAGGATGGCGGAACGGTTCTGAGACTCGACCCCCGATCCAACAAAACGGCACCGAAACCGTGACGAATTTTCCGATTCCTGACGTCGACCGCGTCTCCGCGATCATCCGCGAGGTCGCGGAGAGCGAGATCCTTCCCTATTTCCGCGATCTGGCGAACGCCGGCATCCGCGAGAAGACCGGGCCGGCCGATCTCGTGACCCTGGCCGACGAGGCGGGCGAACGCGCCCTGACGCCGCGCCTGCTGGACCTGCTTCCCGGCAGCACGGTGGTGGGGGAGGAGGCCGTCTCCGAGGACAAGTCCCTGCTCGACCGCATCCACGGCGACGCGCCGGTCTGGATCATCGACCCGATCGACGGCACCCTGAACTTCGCGAACGGGCGCCCGCTCTTCGCCGTGATCATCGCCTTGGCCTGCCGCGGCGAGACGCTGGCCGGGTGGATCTACGATCCGTGCGACGGCCGCATCGCCACGGCGGTGAAAGGGCAGGGCGCCTATATGAACGGCACGCGCGTCACGGTCGCCCCGGCGGCCCCCCTGGCCGAGATGACCGGGGCCCTGTCGACGCGCTTCTGCGCCGAGGATCTGGGACGCCAACTCGACGAGCGAGGCCGTTCCCTCGGCCCGCGTGTCTGCCTGTCCAGCGCCGCGCAGGAGTATCTGCGCCTGCTCGACGGCCGGGCGCATTTCTCCATGTACCATCGCCTGATGCCGTGGGATCACGCGGCGGGTGTTCTGCTCCACGCGGAGGCCGGCGGCTACAGCGCGCTGTTCGACGGTTCGCCCTATCGTCCGACCGCCCTCAACGGTGGGGTGATGCTGACCCCCGACCGCGCGAGTTGGGAAGCGATGCACCGGCATCTGTTCGGTTAAGGCGGGGGCGCACCGGACTACCGCACACGTCCTGCGGTGGGGACCGGATTCGGCGGGAACTCCGCGGGCACGGCGGCCTTATAGTGACAGGATGCCGGAAACGGCCGCCGTGAGCCTTGCGGAGCGCCCGACCATGAAGGCCAGTGCCCTGAAGCGCGTGTTGTTGGTGGCGTCATTGCTGGCGCCGACGGCCTGCGCGGAGCGGATCGCCGAATGTCAGCCCGCTGGCGGGACGACGCTGGCCTCAGGTGCCGCACGATGCTCCACAGACGCCGATACCACGGATGTTGCTTTGGAGCATGAGGAGGTTCGCGCGATTGACGCCGAGCCGGTGCTCAGCGTGGCGCCGCCGCAGCGCCGGAAGGCGCGGCCCGTCACGCACGCGCATTCCATGGAGTGAAATGGCCCGCGGTCCCTCGGAACCCGCCATTGCCAATGTGTGTTGGACCAACGCAACAACGGCGGGTGATTCATGCAGACGGCCAACATCCACGATCCCTTGAGCATCGAGAGCGTCTATCCACGAAGTGCCTTCGACAACGATGCGCGGCAGAACGCTCGCGACAAGGAGGCGGTGGAGCATGGGGTGATGATCCTGTCGATGCCGGACGCCGATGGGAATTTCTCGCTGAAGCCCTCCCAACGTCATGTCGGCGAGCCGGACACGACGACCCATTCGATTTTTCTGTCGCCGACTCTGGAAAACTCTGAGTATGGAGCGCTCGCTCCGAGCGGCACCGGGTATGACGGGCCGATCGAACCGGCGGAGGTTCCCAAGACCTCCGGCGATCCTTACCGGTCCTTCGTGGAATCGCTGATCCAGGCCGCACGTGACGCGGATTTCCCACCGCCGCCTCCCGCTGAAAGCTTGAAGGGGTTTCGCGGAGGCTGAAGCAGTGGGGAACGGAGGGCGGCCAAAATCGCCCTCCTCGCTTCCTTTCGACTTTATTTTCCATAATCTCGCTTATGTGATTTTCGTGAATCGGCAGGGCGTGTTTCCTTTTCTCCTTGTGACGGGTCGGCTAAGGTCGCTGTCCCGTCCCATCCTGCTGCCTAAGAAGACACTCCCATGGCCCGCAACATCGACCGCCTGATCGACGTCATGGCCCGCCTGCGCGATCCCAACGGCGGATGCCCGTGGGATCTGGTGCAGACCTACGCCACCATCGCGCCGCACACGATCGAAGAAGCCTACGAGGTGGCCGACGCCATCGAGAAAGGCGACATGCCGGCGCTGCGCGAGGAGTTGGGCGACCTGCTCTTCCAGGTGGTCTATTACAGCCAGATGGCCCGCGAGGAGAATCTGTTCGACTTCGACGAGGTCGCCGGCGTCATCGCCGACAAGATGATCCGCCGCCACCCCCACGTCTTCGGCGCCGAAGAGGTGAAGGGCGCCGACATGCAGACCTCGCGCTGGGAGGACCACAAGGCCGCCGAGCGCGCCGCCAAGGCCGCCGAGGAAGGCCGCGCCCCGTCCGCCCTGGAAGGCGTCATCTCCGGCCTCCCCGCCCTCACCCGCGCCCTCAAGCTGCAGAACCGCGCCGCCCGCGTCGGCTTCGACTGGACCGACGCGCGTGACATCCTCGACAAGATCGAGGAGGAGGTCCGCGAACTCCGCCATGAGATGGACAGCGGCTCCGCCCCGGACCGGGTGGCCGACGAGCTGGGCGATCTTCTCTTCGCGCTGGTCAACCTCGCCCGCCGCCTGAAGGTCGAGCCGGAATCGGCGCTGCGCGGCACCAACGCCAAGTTCGAACGCCGCTTCCACCGCATCGAGGCGCTGCTGTCCGAGCAGGGCCGTACCCCCAAGGAAGCGACTCTGGACGAGATGGAAGCCTTTTGGCAGCAGGCCAAGCGCGAGGAACGCGGGGAGTCCTGACGCCCGCCCTCACCGTGCCGCGCTGGTTTCCAGCAAGGCCAGCAGGCCGGCCAGCAGATCGGTCGGCCGCGGCGGGCAGCCGGGGATGCGCAGGTCCACCGGCAACACCTCCTCCACCGGACCGACGCAGGCGTAGCCACCGGCGAACAGGCCGCCGCTGACCGCGCAGTCGCCGCAGGCCACCAGCCATTTCGGGCCGGGCGTGGCGTCCCAGGTGCGGATCAGCGCCTCGCGCATGTTGCGGGCGACCGGGCCGGTGACCAGAAGGACGTCGGCGTGCCGTGGCGAGGCGACAAAGCGGATGCCGAACCGTTCCAGATCGTAGATCGGGTTGTTCAGCGCGTGGATTTCCAGCTCGCAACCGTTGCAGGAACCCGCATCGACCTCGCGGATCGACAGGCTGCGGCCCAGCCGGGCCTTGGCGGCCTTGTCCAGCTTTCCGGCCAGTTCCGCCAACGCCGGATCGGCGGGGGCCGGAGCGGCTTCGGTGACCGGGCCGCCGGTCAGGGAGGTCAGGATGTGCTTCAGCATCGGCGGCCTCCTTACAGGTCGTGTCCCGCGTAGGAACAGTTGAACGACTTGTTGCACAGCGGGAAGTCGGCGACGATGTTGCCGCCGATGGCCGCCTCCAGCAACGGCCACTGGAACCAGGACGGGTCGCGCGGGTGGCAGCGGGCGACGGCGCCCTCCCCGTCCAGCCGCACCCAGGTCAGAATCTCCCCGCGGAAGGATTCGACCAGGGCCATGCCCTCCCCGCCCCGGCCGGCTTCCAGCGGGACCGACGGATGGTCCAGGCCGCGCGAAATCACCGGCAGGCGGGCGACAATCTGCTCGATCAGCGACAGGGACTGTTCCACCTCGCGGATGCGCACCCAGACCCGCGCGTTCACGTCGCCCTCGGTTAGCACCGGCACCTCGAAATTCAGCGCGTCGTAAGGCGCGTAGCCAGGGCTGCGGCGGGCGTCCTGGTCGCGGCCGGAGGCTCGCCCAACGTGACCGCCGGCGCCGAAGCGGGTGACCAGTTCCGCAGACACGAACCCGGTGGTGACCGTGCGGTCCTGCAAGGACGCCTTGCCGTCATAGATGGCGACCAGCGGCGGGAAGCGTTTGCGCAGCTCCGCCACCAATTCCAGCAACAGGCCCGCGCCGCGCTCCGGCAAATCAGTGGCGACGCCACCGGGAATCACCCGGTCCATCATCAGCCGGTGCCCGAAGCAGGCGTCCGCCGTGCGCAGCACCCGCTCCCGCAACTGGCTGGTCTGGGCCAGCATGAAGGCGAAGGCGGCGTCGTTGCAGATGGCCCCGATGTCGCCCAGATGGTTGGCGATCCGCTCCAACTCCGCCATCAGGGCGCGCAGCCACACCGCCCGCGCCGGCACCTCGACGCCGAGCGCCGCCTCGACCGCGCGGGCGAAGGCGAGGCTGTGCGCCACCGTCGC
>NZ_WHOR01000439.1:0-2604 GCF_013340925.1 Azospirillum formosense | reverse complement strand
GTCGTCACGAGCCCCCACCCAAACCCTCCCCCGCTTTGCAGGGGGAGGAGTTAAGCCCTCCCCTGCGAAGCGGGGGAGGGTTTGGGTGGGGGCTCGTGACGACCACTCCCCACAACCCCTTGCCACGCCCATTTCCATACGCTACCGTACGGCTCCATACGTCGCCGTATGGCGGGAACGAAGAACAGACCTCCGGGGGGAGCGCCAACACCATGCTGTCGAACCAGTATCCGACCCTGAACTTCGACCTCGGCGAATCCGCGGACATGCTGCGCGACACGGTGCGCAGCTTCGCCGCCGACGAGATCGCGCCCCGCGCCGCCGAGATCGACCGCACCAACGAGTTCCCGAACGAGCTGTGGCGGAAGTTCGGCGACCTCGGCGTGCTCGGCATCACGGCGGAGGAGGAGTATGGCGGCGCCGGCATGGGCTATCTGGAACATGTCGTGGCGATGGAGGAAATCTCCCGCGCCTCGGCCTCGGTCGGCCTCAGCTACGGCGCGCACTCCAACCTCTGCGTCAACCAGATCCGCAAGAACGGCACGGCGGAGCAGAAGACCCGCTACCTGCCCAAGCTGATTTCCGGCGAGCACATCGGCGCCCTCGCCATGTCGGAGCCGAACGCCGGGTCCGACGTGGTGTCGATGAAGCTCCGCGCCGAGAAGAAGGGCGACCGCTACGTGCTGAACGGCACGAAGATGTGGATCACCAACGGGCCGGACGCCGACACGCTGGTGGTCTACGCCAAGACCGACGTCAACGCCGGCCCGCGCGGCATCACCGCCTTCCTCATCGAGAAGTCCTTCAAGGGCTTCTCCGTGGCGCAGAAGCTCGACAAGCTGGGCATGCGCGGCTCCAACACCGGAGAGCTGGTGTTCGAGGACTGCGAGGTGCCGGAGGAGAACATCCTGGGCGGCGTCGGGCGCGGCGTGAACGTGCTGATGTCGGGTCTTGACTATGAGCGCGCGGTGCTGGCCGGCGGGCCGCTCGGCATCATGCAGGCTTGCATGGACGTGGTGATCCCCTACCTGCACGACCGCAAGCAGTTTGGCCAGCCGATCGGCGAGTTCCAGCTCATGCAGGGCAAGCTGGCCGACATGTACACGATCATGAACGCCGCCAAGGCCTATGTGTACGCCGTCGCGAAGGCCTGCGACCGCGGTGAGACGGCCCGCAAGGACGCCGCCGGGGCGATCCTCTTCGCCGCCGAAAAGGCGACCTGGATGGCGCTGGAGGCCATTCAGACTCTGGGCGGCAATGGCTACATCAACGAATACCCGACGGGCCGCCTGCTGCGCGACGCCAAGCTCTACGAGATCGGCGCCGGCACCAGCGAAATCCGCCGCATGCTGATCGGGCGCGAGCTGTTCAAGGAAACGGCCTGAGGAAAACGGCGCAAAGCCGGAGGGAAGGGAAGAACCATGACCGATACCGTTGTGATCGCGGGCGCCGCCCGCACGCCGATGGGCGGCTTCCAGGGTGACTTGCAGGGGTTGACCGCGCCGCAGCTCGGCTCCGCCGCCATCAAGGCGGCGCTGGAGCGGGCCGGGGTGAAGCCGGACGCCGTGGACGAGGTGTTCATGGGCAACGTCCTGCCCGCCGGTCTGGGGCAGGCGCCGGCCCGTCAGGCGTCGCTCGGCGCCGGCATCCCGGAGGCCGCGGGCTGCACGACCATCTCCAAGGTCTGCGGGTCGGGCATGAAGGCGGTGATGCTCGCCACCGACCTCATCAAGGCCGGCTCGGCCGAGATCATGGTGGCCGGCGGCATGGAGAGCATGTCCAACGCCCCCTACCTGCTGGACCGCGCGCGCGGCGGCTACCGCATGGGCCATGGCCGCGTGCTCGATCACATGTTCCTCGACGGGCTGGAGGACGCTTACGACCGCGGGCGCCTGATGGGCACCTTCGCGGAGGAATGCGCCACCCACTACCAGTTCACCCGCGAGGCGCAGGACAATTACGCCATCGAGAGCCTGAACCGCGCCCGCCGCGCCACCGAGGACGGCAGCTTCGTCAAGGAGATCACCGCGGTCACCGTCAAGGGCCGCAAGGGCGACACGGTGGTGGAGAAGGACGAGCAGCCGCTGAAGGCCGACCCGGCCAAGATCCCCACGCTGAAGCCCGCCTTCGCCAAGGACGGCACGGTGACGGCGGCCAACGCCTCCTCCATCTCCGACGGTGCGGCGGCGCTGGTGCTGACCACCCGCTCCAACGCCGAGAAGCTCGGCCTGCCGATCCTCGCGGAGATCAAGGCCCACGCCAACCACGCCCAGGCCCCGGCCTGGTTCACCACCGCACCCGTGGGCGCGATCAACAAGGTGCTGGAGCGCGCCGGCTGGTCGGCCAAGGACGTGGACCTCTACGAGCTGAACGAGGCCTTCGCCGTGGTCGCCATGGCGGCCATGCGCGAACTCGACATCCCGCACGACAAGATCAACGTGCATGGCGGTGCCTGCGCGCTCGGCCATCCGATCGGCGCGTCGGGGGCGCGCATCCTGGTGACGCTGCTGGCGGCGCTGGAGAAGAACGGGCTGAAGCGCGGCGTCGCCTCGCTGTGCATCGGCGGCGGCGAGGCCACGGCGGTGGCGGTGGAGCTGGTGTAAG
>NZ_WHOR01000438.1:0-2624 GCF_013340925.1 Azospirillum formosense | reverse complement strand
CCCCGTCGCGGGCTGGCGGGGACCGACTCGGGCTGGCGCGGGGCGAGCGGCAGCGGTCGGGCAGATGCCGCGCCCGGGGCTGCACGGGCCGGCGTGCGCTATGGGGTCTGCCGTGGACAGTTTGTTGCCGACCAGAACGCCGATCAGCCGCCCGGCCTCGTCGGCGATGCCGTCGATGACGCTGCGGAAGTCGGCGCGTCCGACCACCACCTCGTCCAGCCGCATCTCCCACAGGGCGGTGGTGCCGGGATCGACCAGCGTGGGGGCGGCGCCGCGCAGGGTCTCGAACAGTTGCAGCCCGGCGGGGGTGGGCACCAGCCACTTGCCGTCGGCGCCCAGCAGGTTCTGCCGCCGCAGGCCCTTGATGATCTCGGCGCGGGTGGCCGGGGTGCCGATGCCCTTGGCCTCCTTCAGCCGGTCGCGCAGCGCCGGGTCTTCGACGAAGCGCCAGGCGTTCTGCATGGCGTCGACCAGCGTGCCCTCGTTGTAGCGCGGCGGCGCCTGGGTCCGCTTGGCCTCCACCCGCGGTTCGGACAGGCGGGCGGGCTCCCCGTCGGTCAGCGGGGGCAGGGTCTGCTCCTCCTCCTTCTCGTCGGGCTTGCCGTCCGTCTCGGCGGAGCCGAAGGCCGCCTTCCAGCCGAGCTTCAGGGGGATGCGTCCGACCGCCCGGAAGACCACCGGCTTGCCCTCGACCGGAACGTCCATCAGGACGGTGGTCTGCCGGTACTCGTAGTCGGGCATGACGGCAGCGAGGTAGGAGCGGCAGATCAGCGCGTAGAGCCGCTTCTCGTCGTCGGTCAGGCGGTTCAGACGGCTTTCCAGATCGTCCAGCACGTTGACGTTGGGAACGATGGCGTGGTGCGACACGCCCTCCAGCGCCTTGTCGCAGAAATGGCCGGACTTGCCGCGGCGGATCACCGGGCGGGACAGGTCGAGATGGGCGAAGCCGCGCAGCCGGGTCAGCGCCCCGGCGATCGCCGGAACGTCGGCGATCTGGTTCTCCGACAGGTAACGCGCCTCGGCGCGCGGGTAGGTGATGAGCTTCTTGCCCTCGCCGTCGTACAGCTCCTGTGCGACCTCCAGCGTGCGGTCGGCGGTCCAGCCCCAGCGCTGGCCGCAGGTCTTCTGCAGCGCGGGCAGGTCATAGAGCTTTGGCGGCGCCTGCCGCCGGTCCTCCACCGTCACCGACAGGGGGCCGCCATGGCCGTCCGCGGCGCGGGCGATGGCCTCGGCGCGGGCGCGGTCCTTGATACGATCCTTCGGCGGCGGAGCGTGGCGCATCAGGAAGGAGCCGGCGGCGGCGGTGGCCGTCGCCACGACCTCGAAATAATCCTCGGGCTTGAAGTTGCGGATCTCCAGTTCGCGCAGACAGACGATGGACAGCGTCGGCGTCTTCACCCGCCCGATGCCGATCACCCCGCGCGTCCCCGGCGCCAGCAGCGTCTTGGTCGCCGTGCGGGTCAGGGACAGGTTGAAGATCTGGTCGGCCTGCTGACGCGCCACCGCCGCCTCGTAGAGCGGACGAAGCTCGGTGTTCGGCTTCAGCTTGGCGAAGGCGTCGCGGATCGTCTTGGGATCCTGGGCGGTGAACAGGGCGCGCTGCACCCGCCCGCGGAAGCCCAGATGCTCCAGGATTTCCTGCCCGATCAACTGCCCCTCGCGGTCGCAGTCGGTGGCAAGGATGACCTGGTCGCAGCCCTTCAGCGCCGCCTTGATCGCCGCCAGCTTCGCCGTTTTGTTACCGCCGCTGTCCGGCCGCGTCGGGTAGAGTCCGTCCGGCTTCAGCAGGGTGGGCGCCCAGCGCTTCCAGTCCGGGTTGACCTCGTCCGGTTCGGCCAGACGCAGCAGGTGCCCCTCGGCCGGCAGGATGCGCCCGTAGCGATCCCCCAGCGCAGCGCGCAGGTCCTTTGCCTGACTGGATTTTTCCGTGATGATGAGCGTGGCCATGGCCGCCATGGTAAGACGAACATGAAAACGTATCAAGAACACATGATGACTGTCCTGCGCGGACTTCTGGTCGCCGCGCCGCTTCTCGTCGCCGCCTTCCCGGTGGCGGCGCAGAACCCGCTGCTGCCGGGGATCGGGGCGAAGGACCGGCGGGTGGTGGTCAATGCCACGCACGCGCCGTGGAACAGCCTCGTCAAGGTGCAGAGCAATCTCGGCGCGCGCTGCACCGGCGTGCTGGTGGCGCCGCGCCGGGTGGTCACCGCCGCCCATTGCCTGCTGAACCGGGCGCAGCGCTTCCTGCCGGCTTCCTCGCTGCATGTGCTGTTCGGCTACGAGCGCGGGGAGTACCGGCAGCACCGCGCCGTCGCCGCGCTGGAGACCGGCGGCCCTTACGACACCGAGCGGCGGCTCGACGGGCTGGTCGGCGATTGGGCGGTGCTGACGCTGGACGGCGATGCGCCGGAGGGGATGCCGCCACTGCCGCTCGCCCGCGTCCCCCCGGACGCCGGCACGCCGCTGATGCTGGGCGGCTACAGCCAGGACCGGGCGCCCCTCGTCACCGCCGACACCGCCTGCGCCGCGCGCGGCATCAACGACACCGACCGCGGGCCGCTGCTGGTCCATGATTGCGACGGGACGCGCGGGGTGAGCGGGGCGGCGCTGCTGGTGCGCACGCC
>NZ_WHOR01000437.1:0-2678 GCF_013340925.1 Azospirillum formosense | reverse complement strand
TGACATGATTCCTCAGCCCTCCTGCGGGTTGCCGGCCAGCCGGTCGAAGATCCGGACGAGCGCGCCGTCGCCCTCACGCCCCAGCCCCACCGCGGCGGCCATGGTGAAGAGTTGCAGGGCGGAGGCGGCCAACGGGGTCGGAACGGTCATCCGCCGCGCGGCGTCCATCACGCTGCCCAGGTCCGTCCCGACGATGCCCAGCGGCCGTTGCGACGGGATGTGGAAGGGACCGGCGGCGATGATCTCGGCCAGCCGCTGCGGATCGACCCCGGCGCGGACGCCGAAGGCCGTGGCCTCCGCCACCGCGGCGGCGTGGATGCCGGTCAGCATCTGCTCCACGGCCTTCACCGCGGAGCCCTGTCCGTGTTCGGTGCCGACGCGGTGCAGCGTGCCTGACGCGGCGGCGATCAGGTCGGCCGCCCGCGCGAAGGCGTCCTCGGGGCCGGAGGCCATGACCACCATGCGCCCTTCCGCCGCACGCACCGGGCCGCCGCCGACCGGGGCGTCCAGCATCAGCAGGTCCCGTTCGGCGAGGCGTCGCCCGACCGCGGCGGCCATGTCCGGCGGGATGCTGGTGGACAGGACGACCACGCCGCCCTTCGCCAGGGTCCCGGCCACCCCCTCGGCGCCGAACAGCACCTCCTCCGCCTGCTCCGCCGTGGCGACCAGGACGATGACGCGGTCCACCCGGCGCCCGACGTCGGCGGGGGAGCCCGCGGCCTCCCCGCCATGGGTGACGAGGCTCATGCATTTGGCGGCGTCGAGGTCGCAGCCGACGACCCGGAAGCCGGCGCGGAGCAGCGACAGCGCCACCCCCATGCCCATGGAGCCGAGCCCGACGACGCCCGCGCTGCGGACCGGTTCCAATGCGTCGCTCATGATCCCCCCTGCGGACGCGTCCGCGTCTCCCCATGGCCCGTTAGCAATGGCCGTTGCGTCGGAGTGTCGGGGGCGCGGCGGGGAGCGTCAAGTGGTGGATGGCTCAGGCCCGTATCCGCTTCGGCACGCGCAGCAGCACCCACAGCACCAGCAGATGCGCTCCCATCCAGGCCAGCGCCGCCGCGGGCATCAGCAGGTCCGGCGCCGTGCTGGCCGCGGCGACGCGCAGCGCGGCGGCCAGCCCGACCAGAGCGATGGCGGCGGTGGCGGGCCGGGAGAAATCCGGGGGCAGCGCCTCGCGCTGCAAGGTCGCGCGCACCATCATCGAGGCGGCCAGCGTGCCCAGCGCGCCCGCGCCGATCACGTGCCAGCCCGCCCCGCCGGTCAGCGGAGCCAGCCGCTCCACGCCGAGGAACAGCCAGCCGAGCCCGAGCCAGCCGTAGCCCAGATGCAGGCTCCACAGGTCCGGACGCTTCAGCACGGCGCCCGTCCGCCAGCGCGCCAGACGCGCCCAGGCCGTCACCCCGGCCAACACCGCGCCCGCCGCCCCGATCCATGGCAGCGGACCGGTCGTCATCCCGACGGCCACGGTCAGGGCGGCCAGAACCGCGCCCGCGACGCCCGCCCATTCCAGGCGCGGCTGCACCCGCTCCACCAGCGCCCCGCCCTGCTTGCGCAGTTCGCCCGCCGTGGCGGAGGGGATGATGCGCCCGCCCATCACCAGCATCAGAATGCCGACGAGATGAAGCGCGAACAGCGCGCCCGTCCGCCCGCCGTCGCCGCCCCACCAGACCAGCGTCTCGGCCAGCGCGAAGGCGCCGATCACCGGGCCGAACAGCAGGTTATGGCCGCTCTTGGCGGCGCGAAGGAAGGGCACGCCGGCGATCGTGAACAGCGCCACCGGATAGGCCAGCGCCAGCGGCGCCGCGATCTCCGGCGGCAGGCCGCCCAGCACCGCCAGCCGCCCGGCCAGCCACGCGGCGAAGGCGACGGCCAGCGCCATCCCGGACGGCCGCGTCAGCAGAAAGCCGCCGACCACCGCCAGCGCGTAGCCCATCAGCATCTCGTGCGCGTGCAGCGCCGGCGTCCAACCGATGCCGAGCCATCCGAAATAGCCGGCCACCCACAGCGGCACGCTGAGCGCCCCATAGAGCGCGGCGGCGGGGAAGAACAGGCGGTGCCCCCACGGGCGCTGCGGGGGAGGCGGAACGAAGGCGCTCATGCGGCGGCGACAGCGGAAGCGGCGGTGGCAGAGGCGGCAGTGGGGCGCAGATGCTCCTCGCCCCAGGCCTTCAGCGCCAGGATGATCGGCTCCAGGCTCCGCCCGCGCGGCGACAGGCTGTATTCGACGCGCGGCGGCACCTCCGCATAGACGGTGCGGACCAGCAGCCCGTCCGCCTCCAGTTCGCGGAGCTGGGTGGTCAGCATGCGCTGGGTAACGTTCGGGACGCGCCGGCGGATCTCGTTGAAGCGCAGCGTGCCGCTCAGCAGGTGGTAGAGGATCAGCCCCTTCCACTTGCCGCCGATGAGGGCGAGGACACCCTCCACCGGGCAGCCCGGCGAGCAGTCCAGGTTGGCGTGCGGGACGCGGGCCATGACGGTATCCTTTTCGACACTATGTGCGTTTCATGTGCATTCTTGCGCCCCGGTGCTGCAAGGCGCAAGTCTGTCGGCAGAGCACAACACGCCGCAACAAGCACCCCACAACAAGCACAAGGACTTGAGGCCATGCGCGCCGTCGCCTTCAGCCAATCCCTGCCCATCGACGCCCCCGACGCCCTGATCGACGTGGAGCGTCC
>NZ_WHOR01000436.1:0-2684 GCF_013340925.1 Azospirillum formosense | reverse complement strand
TAGGCACGCCGCGGAACCCCCCCCCCCCGGCGCCCCGCGGTCGGCGGCCCCGCTTTGGGCAAAGCGGGGCCCCGGCCGCCATCCAGGCCCCGGTTACCCCCCGGGGGGCCCGGGGGGGGCCCCGCCCGCCACCCCCCGCCCCCCCCCCCCCCCTGGGGGGGCAAGGCCGCCCCCCCCCCGCCGCCCCCCCCCGCCCCCGGACACCCCCCGCCATTTCAGCATCAGCCGCGCCTCCGGCACCGCCGCCAGCACCCGCGCCCACAGCGCCAGCGTGGAGGCGTTCAGCTTGGTCAGGTTGTTGAAGGAGCCGAAGGTGAACACCCCCGCCGCCTCCACCGGCGGGCGGGCGGGCGGTGCCACGGCGGACTCCGCGGGGCGGTAGCACAGCACGCTGCCGGGCAGGCGGATCAGCTTTTCCGTGTGCAGGGCGTCCGCGCCCGCCGCGGCGAAGCGGTGGTCGGAGAGCTGGTAGTCCATCGCCGTCAGCCCCGTCGTGTTCGGGTAGAGCGGCAGGCTGGCCTGGACCGGCGCCGGGCGGCGGATGAACAGCGGCATGCGGTTGCGCGACATGTGCCCGCCGCAGTCCACCAGCACGTCGATGCCGTCCGCCCGGATCAGCCGCTCCAACTCGCCGTCCGGCAGGGCCGCGACGGCGCGCCAGCGGTCGGCCAGAGCCGCGAAGCGGTCCGTCGCCGCGTCCTTCGGCAGGTCCACGTAATAGCAGGTCACCTCCACCGCCGACCGGTCATGACGCTCGATCAGCGGCAGCAGGAAATGATAGCCCGGCCCCGGATAGCGCTGGAAATCCGGCGACAGGTAGCCGACGCGCAGGCGCCGCTCCGGATCGCGGTTCACCGCGTCGAAGCGCGGGGCGGCGGGCGGCACCGGCATCACGGCGCGCTCGAACCGCCGGTGCTCCCCGAACACCGCGCCAAGGTCCGCCTCTTCGGCGAAGCACAGGCAGAACAGCAGGTTGGAGCGCACTTCCGCGTCCTGTGGCGCGCGGTCCAGCGCGGCGCGCAGGGCGGCCACCGCCTCGCCGTGGCGGCCGAGCGCCATCAGCGCGACGCCCAGGTTGGAGCTGGCCAGCGCCTCCCGCTCCGCCGTGCGCAGGGCCAGCGCCCGGTGCAGCAGGGTGAGCGCGTCGTCGAAGGCGCCCGCCTCGATGGCGTGGGTGCCAAGGTTGGTCCAGCCGGCGGCGCCATCGGGCTGCAAGGC
This sequence comes from Azospirillum formosense, assembly GCF_013340925.1. GTDB lineage: Bacteria > Pseudomonadota > Alphaproteobacteria > Azospirillales > Azospirillaceae > Azospirillum > Azospirillum formosense. The sequence goes on along the minus strand of NZ_WHOR01000436.1, from coordinate 1,466 downwards.
CAGCGCGCGGCGGAACCACGCGCGCGCCTCTTCGGGGCGCTTGGCCCGGTGCTGGACGGCTCCGGCGTTGAGGGCGTGGCCGGCCTCCTGCGGGTCGGCGCGGACGGCGCGGCGGGCGGCGGTCGCGGCCTCCTCCACCCGCCCCAGGGCGGACAGCGCCATGCCCAGCCCGGTCAGCGCCGTCGCGGAGTCCGGGGCCAGCGCCAGGGCGCGGCGGTAGCAGCGCGGCGCCGCCGCGGGATGCCCGCGCTCCTGCCATAGATTGCCGAGCACCAGCAGGGCGTCGGGGGACGGGGCCAGCACCGCCGCCCGCTCCAGCCACGCCGCCCCTTCCCGCCAGGGCTCCGCCGCGGCCAGAGCCGCGCCCAGGATCTTCGCGCCTTCGCCGTGGCCCGGCTCCAGCGCCATCAGCCGCCGCCCCGCCTCCGCGATGCCCGCCCTGTCCCCCAGCGCGTGGCACAGGCTGGTCACCTGCTCCTGCGCCTGGACCAGCAGCGGCGCCAGGGCGGCGGCGCGGCGGAAGGCGGCGAGCGCGTCCCGCGAACGCCCGGCGTCGCGCAGCGCAGCGCCTTGGTTGTAAGCGGCCAGCACCTCACCGGGGGCGAGCGCCGACGCCCGCCCGTACCAGTCCGCTGCCGGGCCGGGCCGCCCCAGATCGTACAGCGCGTCGGCCAGCGCGTTGACGGCCTCCCCATCCTCCGGCGCCAAAGCCAGCAGGCGGCGGAAGGCCCGCGCCGCGGCCTCGGTCTGGCCCAGCTTCATCTGGGCGGCGGCTTCCAACCGATGATGATCGGGGGTCAGCGGGGCGAGGCGGGCGGCGTGGCCGTAGGCCTCCGCAGCCTCCGCCCAGCGCCCGACCGCCTCCAGCACGCGGCCCAGGTTGAGGCGGAAGACCGGCTGGCCGCCGTCCTTCGCCACGGCCTTGCGGATCAGCGTAATCCCGGACTCCGGATCGCCGGTCTGCGCCGTCAGCATCCCCAGCAGATGCAGCGCGTCGCTCTGGTCCGGCATCTGGCGCAGCACCCGCTCGTAGAGGGGCCGCGCCTCCGCCAGCCGTCCGTTCTGGTGATGGACGACGGCCTGCGTCAGCGTCTCCTGGAGCGTGGCAGGGGAGGAATTGCGGCTGGCGCTCATGACGGTCCGTTCGGCTGGCCCGCGGGAGGGGCTTCGGGGCGCGCAGTGTAGCGCGCCCGCGCCGCCGCGTGTACGAATGCGTCATCGGTGCCGGGACAATCCGGTTTTGCCCGCCGGGCAATCGGCTCAGACGGCTCCCCCACCGGGCGCCAACCGGGCGGCGGCGTTCGCGGCGCCCATGGCGAGCGCCGCCTCGCGGGCGGTCAGGCCGCGAGCATCCCGCGCGTCAGGATCGGCGCCGCGGGCCAGCAGAACGTCCACCATGTCCACACGGTCGAACATGGCGGCGGTCATCAGCGCCGTTCGCCCGTCCGCCCCGCAGCCGTCCACCG
>NZ_WHOR01000435.1:0-2699 GCF_013340925.1 Azospirillum formosense | reverse complement strand
CCCCAGCCCCCGCGCCGGCTTGCGGCCCCACCGGGAACCAAAGGCCCCGGGGGCGGCCCCCCTCCGGACCGGAAACCAAGCGCGGGGGCGCGGGGGGGGAGCCCAAGCTGGGCGGGGGCCCCGGGTCCCGCCGGGGCCCGGGGCGGCCCCGCCAGCCGGCCCCCGCCGGCCCCCCCCCCCACGAGGGCCCCCCCGCCGTGCCGCCCCTCGGCCAGCAGGCGCATGGTCGCCACCGCCGCACCGTCGGGGATGGTCAGGAAATCGTCGGCACCGCGCTCCAGGATCGCCCAGGCCAGCAGGGACACCTCGCCGCAGGCCAGCCCGGCCATCAGCGTCTCCAGATCGCCCTTGGACGGCGTCGGGCGGCCGTTGACGGCGCTCTGGTACAGGCAGTCCGCGGCGTGCGGCTCCACCACCACGAAGCGCGGGCGCTGGCGGCCCAGGCTTTCCCACAGATGGCCGCAGACGGCGGCGGGCAAGGCCCCCACCCCGCCCTGCACGAAGACGTGGGTCGGGCGCTCGCTGGCCGGAAGCTGGCCGATCGCCTCCTCCACCATCACGGTGTAGCCCTGCATCACGTCGCGGGGGATGTCCATGTAGCCGGTGTAGGAGGTGTCGGAGACGACGTACCGGCCATGCTCCCGCGCGTCAGCCGCGGCCTGCCGCACCGCGTCGTCGTAGTTGCCGGCCACGCGGACAACGCGGGCGTCGAAGGACTCGATCGCCTGCTGCCGCCCTTGCGAGCAGTTGCCGGGAATGTAGATGACGCAGCCGCAACCGAAGACCTGCGCGCCCCAGGCGACGGAGCGGCCGTGATTGCCGTCGGTCGCCGTGGTCACCGTGATGCCGCGGGTCACCTTGGCGTAGCGCCCAACCACCAGATCCAGAGCGGTCACCGGCACGCCGGGCACGCGGGCCTGCACCTCGCGCACCAGAAGGCGCAGCACGGCGTAGGCGCCGCCCAGCGCCTTGAAGCTGTGCAGGTTGAAGCGGCTGCTCTCGTCCTTGTACCAGATGCGGTCGATGCCGGCGGCGCGGGCCAGCCCGCCCAGCGAGCGCAGCGGGGTCGGGGCGTAGCCCGGCCAAGCGCCGATCTCGGTCATCGCGTCCTGGAAGGCGGCGCGGCTCAGGATCGCCCGTTCGGCGGGTCCGTAGGGCTGGTCCGTGTCGGCGCGCGGATTCGAGAAGAGACGCGGGGTGCCAAGCGGCGGCAGGTCGGACATCGTGTTCGCTCTCCAGCGCCGCAGGGACGGCCGCAGTCACGAAAACACTGCCGGCCACGCCGCGTCAAGCCACGCGCGTTGTCCCCGGACAAAGCGCCGCGCGCTGTGCTAACAGCGCCTCCCCCCGCGGTCCGGCCAGCGCGCCGAAGGCGGCGGGGTTCCCGTTCCTCAAGGAGATGGTTCCGTCGTGACGACCGGTTTCAACACCACCGCCGCCGACCAACTGAAGCAGTTCGCCGACCGCATGGAGCGGTTGATGGACGAGATCGACGGCCTGAAGGCCGACCTGAAGGACCTGCGCAGCGAGGTCAAATCCGCGGGCTTCAACATCAAGGCGCTCGACAAGCTGGTCGCCATCCGCCGCAAGGACGCCGGCGAGCAGGAGGCCGAGCTGCTGAACGACCTGATGCTCTACGCCCACGCCACCGGCACGCCGCTGGACATCGTGGTGCCCGAACCGGCCGAGTGACGCCGTAAGGATCGTTGCGAAGCCGCATCATGACGTTCCGGGAGCGTAACGTAACGTTTCGCTCCCGGAACATGTCATTGCGTAAGCGCATCAAAGGGCCGAAAGCTTAGCGTTTCCACTCGCGGCTGGATTTTACGAAGTCGGTCAGGGTGACGCCGATCTTGTCATCCACGATGACCACCTCGCCGCGGGCGACGAGCACGCCCTCCACATAGACGTCGGTCGGGTCCTTCAGATGCCGGTCCAATTCCACGACGGCGCCACGACCGAGCTTCAGAAGGTCGCGGACGCGCAGCATGGCGGTGCCGATGACCACCTTGATCTCGACCGGCGCGTCGCCGATGGCAAAGGCGTCGCTGCTCATGTCGTCGGACGAGCCGGCGCCCAGCAGATCGTCGATGTTGGCCATGCCGCACTCCTTCACCCCGGGTCACCGGACCCTTCCAACCGACTAGAGTTACCGCACCGGGCGCGCCGGGGCAACGGCGACCGTCGCGACGGCCTGCGACAAGGATGGGAAACAACAGCACAGATTTGGTTTTCCTGCGCCGCTATGTGTTGATACCCTGCCTGCCAAACGTGAAACCAGCCGCGAAGGCAGAGCCATGACGACCGATTCCCAACGCCCGCTGGCGGACAGCGCCTGGCTGAAGGGCGCCCTCGACCGCCCCGACCTCGTGGTTCTGGATGTGCGCACGCCGCCGTCGGGCGGCTTCATCCCCGGCTCGATCCATTCCGACTATGCCAAGGCCGGCTGGCGGGCGACGGTGGACGGGGTGCCGGGCCTGCTGCCCGAGACCGCCGTTCTGGAAGGTCTGATCGGTGGGCTGGGGATCGGCAACGGGGATCACGTCGTTCTGGTCGCCAGCGGTCTCAGCGCCGCCGACATGGGGAACGCGACGCGCGTCTATTGGACCTTCAAGACGCTGGGCCATGACCGCGTGTCGGTGCTGGACGGCGGCTTCGCCGCCTGGAGCGACGCCGGCCATCCCGTGGTCACGGCTGCC
>NZ_WHOR01000434.1:0-2702 GCF_013340925.1 Azospirillum formosense | reverse complement strand
GGGTGGGGGCCTCTACGCGACACCCTATCCATTCGCCTCGGCGATCTCCTCCAGCGCGTCGCGGTCGAGCAGGGTGATCCGCCCGGACTCCACGGCGATCACGCCGTTGCGCTGCCATTCGCCCAGCAGCTTGTTGATGCTCTCGCGCGAGACGCCCACCAAGCACCCGAGCTGCTGCTGCGACAGCTTGATGTCCAGCTTCAACCCGCCCGGCGTCGGCTTGCCGAACACGTCGGCCAGCCGCATCAGCGCGCGGGCGAAGCGCGAGGACGCCTCCAGGAACAGCGTGTCCTCCAGATGCTCGCTGGTCTGGCGCAGGCGCTTGCACAGCACGGTGATGAGCTGGAGCGCCACCGCCGGGCGCTCGTTCAGCAGCGGCACGAACTTCGAGCGGTCGAGCACCAGAAGGTCGGTCTCCTCCAGCGCCACGGCGTCGGCGGTCCGCGGCTCGCCGTCGAGCAGGGCGATCTCTCCGAACAGGCCGCCCTTGTTGATGATGTTCAGCACCAGCTCCTTGCCGTCGGTGGAGTGGGAGCAGATCTTCACCCGCCCGCGGATGACCGCCATCATGCTGTCGCCGGGGTCGCCCTTCTGGAAGATGACCGCGCCGGGCCGGAAATAGGCCAGCCGGGCGCTGGCGGCGAGGCGTTGCAGTTCCGGCTTTTCCAGATGCTTCAGCAGGAAATGCCCGGACAGCACCAGTTCCTTGTCGAACGCGATCCGCACCGTCGTCATGGTCGCCCCCATAAGGCTCGATGCCGGACAGTGTAGCGGGCGGACGGCCCGCAACCGCGGCGCCAGAGGCGGTAACACGCTCGCCCGTGCCTGCCACGTTCTTGCGGGCATAGGGAGAAGGACCAACCAAAGGTGAATCTTGTCCTGCCCAATGGTTCGTGCCTACCATCGTCCGCAAGGCGTCCGGTATGAGGCGCCGGCCCTGACTCAGGGACCGCAGAACAGGGAAGGAGACGAGCGTGGACGCCACCACTCCGTCCGCAGGTCTGTCCAGGCGCGCGGCCAACCATGTGCCGCTGACGCCGCTGGACTTCCTGCGCCGCTCCGCGATGGTCTATCCGGACAAGACCGCCGTGGTCTACGGCCCCCTGCGGCGGAGCTGGTCGGAGGTGGAGCGCCGCGCCCGCGCGCTGGCCTCAGCGGTGGCCGGGGCCGGCGTCCGGCCGGGGGAGGTGGTGTCGGTCCTGGCCTTCAACACCCCGGCGATGCTGGAGGCGCATTTCGGCATTCCCGGCGCCGGGGCGGTGCTGAACGCCATCAACACGCGGCTCGACCCGCCCGCCGTCGCCTTCATCCTGGAGCATGCGGAGAGCCGCCTGTTCCTGGTGGACCGCGGGCTGTCCGCGGTGGCCGGCGCCGCGCTGGAGCGCATGGCGGCCCCACCGCGGGTGGTGTGGATCGACGATCCGGCGGCGCAGGACGCCGACACGGTGGGCGACCTGGAGTATGAGGATTTCCTGAAGACCGGCGATGCACAGGCGCCCTGGCGGACGCCCGAGGACGAGTGGGAGTCCATAGCGCTCAACTACACATCCGGCACCACCGGCAATCCCAAGGGCGTCCTGTACCATCACCGCGGCGCCCATCTGAACGCGCTCGGCAACGTCATCACCTTCGGGCTGCGGCCCGACAGCGTCTATCTGTGGACGCTGCCCATGTTCCACTGCAACGGCTGGACCTACCCCTGGGCGGTGACGGCGGTCGGGGCGACCCATGTCTGCCTGCGCGCCGTCGACCCGGCGGCGATCTTCCGCCTGATCGCCGAGGAGAAGGTCACCCATCTCTGCGGCGCGCCGGTCGTGCTGACCATGCTGATCCACGCGCCGGACGCGGTGAAGCGCGGCTTCGACCACGGCCCGGTGCAGGTGGCGACCGGCGGGGCGGCGCCGCCCAGCGCGGTGATCGCGGGGATGGAACGGATGGGCTTCCGCCTGACCCATCTCTACGGCATGACGGAATGCTACGGCCCCTCCACCGGCTGCGCGTGGCAGGAGAGCTGGGCGGAGCTGCCGCTGGAGGAACGGGCGGTGAAGATGGCCCGCCAGGGCGTGCCCAACGTCACCATGTCCGAGCAGACCGTGCTCGACCCCGACACCGGCCGCGAGGTGCCCGCCGACGGCGAGACGCTGGGCGAACTGGCGTTGCGCGGCAACACGGTGATGAAGGGTTACCTGAAGAACCCGGCGGCGACCGACGAGGCGCTGCGCGACGGCTGGCTTCACACCGGCGACCTCGCCGTGCTGCACCCCGACCGTTACGTCGAGATCAAGGACCGCGCCAAGGACATCATCATCTCCGGCGGCGAGAACATCGCCTCGCTGGAGGTCGAGGAGGTTCTCTACAAGCACCCCCACGTCATGGAGGCCGCCGTCGTCGCCCGTCCCGATGCGAAATGGGGCGAGACGCCCTGCGCCTTCGTCACGCTGAAGCCGGGATCGGAAGGACGGGTGACGGAGGCCGAGGTGATCGGCTGGTGCCGCGACCATCTCGCCCATTTCAAGGCGCCCCGGACGGTGGTGTTCGGAGCGCTGCCGAAGACCTCGACCGGGAAGATCCAGAAGTTCGTGCTGCGCGAGCAGGCGAGGGGGTTGTGAGGGAGTGGTCGCATCGGGCCCCCCTCCCAACCTCCCCCCGCTTCCGCAGGGGGAGGAGCCGTTCCCTCCCCTGCGAAGCGGGGGAGGGTTAGG
>NZ_WHOR01000433.1:0-2724 GCF_013340925.1 Azospirillum formosense | reverse complement strand
ACCCCGGACGAAAGCCGGAGATTGCGGACCCCGTGATTTCCGGCTTGCGCCGCGGCACTGATATACTAATATGCTCCCTTAGGACCGGCCGAGCCGGCGCAACAGGTGCAGCCATGGACATGCCGACCACCCCGACGCCCGACGCCAGCAACGACCGTCCCGCCCCCCAGCGGAGCGCGGTGAAGCCCTCCCGCGGGCCGGCGCGGGGCGCCTCGACCATGGCGGCGATCCACCGGTCGCTGCGCGCCGAGATCGTGGAGATGCGCCGCAATCCGGGCGAGCCCATCGTCGAGAAGCACATCGCCGAAGCCTTCGGCGTCAGCCGCACTCCGGTGCGCGAGGCGCTGCAACGGCTGGCCGACGAGGGGCTGATCGAGATCTTCCCGCAGGTCGGCACCTTCGTCGCCCGCATCCCGGTCAACGCCCTGCCGGAGGCCATCGTCATCCGCACCTCGCTGGAGGGCACTGCCGTCCGCTACGCGGCGCAGCGCGCCACCGGCAGCCAGATCGCCGGCCTGCGCGCCAACCTGCTGCTCCAGCAGGAGACGGTGGAGGACGGCGACCTCAACGCCTTCCACGAAGCCGACGAGCGCTTCCACGCCTTGATCGCCGAGATCGCCGGCTATCCCGGCCTGTGGAGCATGGCGCAGCAGGTGAAGGTGCAGGTGGACCGCTACCGCCGCCTGACCCTGCCGGAGCCGGGGCGCCTCACCCATGTGCTGGCCGAGCACGCGGCGATCGTGGACGCCATCGCCGACGCCGACCCGGCGCTGGCCGCCGACCGCATGGCCGTCCACCTCGACGGCCTGCTGACCTCCATCCCCCAGGCCCAGGGGGCGAACCCGTTCTTCTTCACTGGACCCTGAATTGGCCCCCTGAATTGGCCCCCACCGGCCCCGAAAAACACAAACGAGGATACCGCCATGAAGATCACCGTCCGCCACGCGTCACACCAGGATGACGTCCGCACCTACGACACCACCAAGCTGCGCGACCATTTCCTCGTCCCGTCCATCTTCGAGGCGGACGACATCGTTCTCACCTACAGCCACATCGACCGCTTCGTGGTCGGCGGCGCGATGCCGGTGTCCGGCCCGCTGAAGCTGGAATCGGCCAAGGCCATCGGCTCCGCCAACTTCCTCGACCGGCGCGAGTTGGGCGCGGTCAACGTCGGCGGCCCGGGCCGCATCACGGTGGACGGCGCGGTGTTCGAGCTGGCCCCGCGCGACTGCCTCTACATCACCATGGGCAGCCTGGACGTCCGTTTCGAGAGCCTGGACCCGGCCAACCCGGCGAAGTTCTACCTGAACAGCGCCCCGGCCCACGCCCGCTTCGAGACGATGAAGATCTCCATCGCGCAGGCCAAGGCCGTGCACATGGGCGATCCGGCCCAGTCGAACGAGCGCACCATCTACCAGATGATCCACCCGGACGTCTGCCGCACCGCGCAGCTCGTGCTCGGCATGACCGTGCTGAAGCCGAACAACATGTGGAACACCATGCCGTGCCACACGCACGACCGGCGCTGCGAGGTCTATTTCTACTTCGACCTGCCGGAGCCGGCCCGCGTCTTCCACTTCATGGGCGAGCCGTCCGAGACGCGCCACCTCGTCGTCGCCAACGAGCAGGCGGTGATCTCGCCGAGCTGGTCGATCCATTCCGGCGTCGGCACGCGCAACTACACCTTCATCTGGGCCATGGCCGGCGACAACCAGGACTTCACCGACATGGACTTCATCCCCATGGAAGACCTGCGCTGATCCCCGCACGCCAAGAATAAGGAGCAGGACAATGGCTCAGGCACATCCCTTCGACCTCACCGGCAAGGTCGCCCTGGTGACCGGCGCCCACACCGGCATCGGCCAGGGCATCGCCGTGGCGCTGGCCCAGGCGGGCGCCGACATCGCCGCGGTGGACGTGGTGCCGCTGGACGAAACCCAGTCCCTGGTTGAGGCCGCCGGCCGCAGGTTCCACGGCATGTCCGCGGACCTGACCAGCATCGCCCCGGTGCAGGGTCTGGTGGAGGAGGTGGTGGGCACCTTCGGCGGGCTGGACATCCTGGTCAACAACGCCGGGCTGATCCGCCGCGCCGACGCCGTGGACTTCACCGAGGCCGACTGGGACCTCGTGATGAACATCAACATCAAGACGGTCTTCTTCCTCTGCCAGGCCTTCGGCCGCTACGCCATCGGCCAGGGCCGCAAGGGCAAGATCATCAACATCGCGTCCATGCTGTCCTTCCAGGGCGGCATCCGCGTGCCCTCCTACACCGCCTCCAAGAGCGGCGTGGCCGGCATCACCCGCCTGCTCGCCAACGAGTGGGCGGGCAAGGGCATCAACGTGAACGCCATCGCGCCGGGCTACGTCGCCACCAACAACACGGCGGCGATCCGCGCCGACGAGCAGCGCAGCGCGGAGATCCTGGGCCGCATCCCGGCGGGCCGCTGGAGCGTTCCGTCCGACATGGGCGGCCCGGCGGTGTTCCTGGCCTCCGACGCGTCGGATTACATTCATGGCACGGTGCTTCCGGTCGACGGCGGCTGGCTCGCCCGCTGAGACGGGGTGGTTCCGTTTGAATGACGAAAGCCGGGCACCAGCGATGGTGCCCGGCTTTTTCTTGTGGTGGTTTGGGCTCGGCCTTGCCCCCACCCCCCCCCCCCCCCCCCCCCGCCCGGGGGGGGGGGGGGGGGCGTCCCCCCCGCCTCTTTTCACCTCCCCCCCCCC
>NZ_WHOR01000432.1:0-2758 GCF_013340925.1 Azospirillum formosense | reverse complement strand
GGGGTGATGGCCGCGGGCGTCCTGGCCATCGCCCTGGCCGGCGCCATGCCCGCGGCCATCACCCCCGCCTTCGCCGCCGAGAAGGGGGTCTTCTTTCCGGAGACCTTCACCCTGTCCAACGGCATGCAGGTCGTGCTGGTGACCAACCAGCGCGTGCCGGTGGTCACCCACATGGTCTGGTACAAGGTGGGTGCGGCGGACGAGCCGCGCGGCGTATCGGGCATCGCCCATTTCCTGGAACATCTGATGTTCAAGGGGACGGAGGAGGTTCCGCCTGGCGCCTTCTCCCGCATCGTCGCCAAGAACGGCGGGCGCGACAACGCCTTCACCTCCTGGGACTACACGGCCTATTTCCAGAACGTGGCGCGCGACCGGCTGGAGCTGGTGATGAAGATGGAGGCCGACCGCATGTCGAACCTCCGCCTCACCGACCAGGTCGTCTACCCGGAGCGTGACGTCATCATCGAGGAGCGCCGCCAGCGCATCGAGAACGAGCCCGCGGACCGCATCGGCGAGCAGATCAACGCCACCCTCTACGTCCACCACCCCTACGGCACGCCGATCATCGGCTGGCCGCAGGAGATGGCCACCCTCACGCGGGAGGAGGCGGAGACCTTCTACAAAAGCTGGTACACGCCCAACAACGCCGTGCTGGTGGTATCCGGCGACGTGACGGCGGAGGAGCTGAAGCCGCTCGCCGAGAAATACTACGGCAGCATTCCCGCCCGCCCGGTGCCGGAGCGCGCCCGCGTGCAGGAGCCGCCGATCAGCGCCGCCCGCCGGGTCATCCTGCGCGACGACGAGGTGCGCCAGCCCTCGATCCGGCGCAACTGGCTCGCCCCCTCCTACCGCACCGACAAGGAGGGCTACGCCTACCCGCTCCAGGTGCTGTCGGAGATCATGAGCGGCGGCCCGACCTCCCGCCTCTACCGCAGCCTCGTCGTCGAGCAGCGCATCGCCACCTCGGCCTGGCTGGGCTACAGCCCGTCGGCCTGGGACATGACCTCGCTGGCCGCGGGCGCCTCGCCGGCCCCCGGCGTGACCATGGAGAAGCTGGAAGCGGCGCTGGAAGCCGACATCCGGACGCTCGTTGAGAAGGGCGTGACGGAGGAGGAGGTGGCCACCGCCAAGAAGCGCATGCTGGCCGAGGCCGCCTACGCCCGCGACAGCCTGACCGGTCCGGCCCAGACGCTGGGCGCCGCCATCGCCACCGGCCAGAGCATCGACGACGTGGAGAACTGGCCGGTGCGCATCGACGCGGTGACAGCCGATCAGGTCAACGCCGCCGCCCGCGCCGTTCTGGGCCAGACCAACCACGTCACCGGCCTTCTGCTGCCGCTCCAGGACAAGGGAAGCTGAGATGATCGTCCTATCCAAGCGCCTCATGTCCAAGCGCGTCTTCGGCGCCTGCCTTTTCCTTCTCGCCTTCGCCATCACCACTCCGGCAACCGCCATCGAGATCAAGCGGGTGGTCAGCCCCGGCGGGATCGAGGCGTGGCTGGTCGAGGACCACAAGGTTCCCATCATCGCCCTGGAATGGGCCTTCGAGGGGGCCGGCGCCTCCGACCCCAAGGGCAAGGAGGGCCTCGCCAACCTCGCCGCGCGCACGCTGGACGAGGGCGCCGGCCCCTACGACAGCCAGGCCTTCGCCGCGCGGCTTCAGGACAACGCCATCGCGCTGGGCTACGACGCCGGGCGCGACGGCTTCGGCGGCAGCCTGCGCACCCTGAGCGACCGCCGCGACGAGGCGTTCGAGCTGACCCGCCTGTCGCTGACCGAGCCGCGCTTCGACGCGGAGGCGGTGGAGCGCATGCGCGCCGCCGTGCTGTCCAGCCTGCGCCGCGATCAGGCCGATCCCAACTACGTCGGGCGGCGGCTGTTCTACTCCACCGCCTTCCCCGGCCATCCCTACGGCGACGAGATCCGCGGCTCGCTGGAGTCGCTGCCGACGATCACCCCGGACGATCTCCGCGGCTTCGTGAAGGCCGGCTTCGGGCGCGACCGGCTGGTCGTCGCCGCAGCCGGCGACATCAGCCCGGAGGATCTGGGCCGCGCGCTCGACCATGTGTTCGGCGGCCTGCCGGCAACCTCCGCGAACGCCGCCATCCCCGACGTCGAGCCGAAGGGGCTGGGCGAGACGCTGGTCGCCACCCGGCCGACCGCGCAGACCGTCATGCTGATGGGCCAGACCGGGCTCAAGCGCGCCGACCCCGACTGGTACGCGGCGACCGTGATGAACTACGTCCTGGGCGGCGGCGGCTTCGGCTCTCGCCTGATGGAGGAGGTGCGGGAGAAGCGCGGCCTCAGCTACGGCGTCTACAGCTACCTGATCCCGATGGAGCATTCCGCGCTGGTGATGGCCGGCGGCAACACGGTGAACGCCAAGGCCGGTCAGGCGCTGGACATCATGCGCCAGGAATGGAAGCGCATGGCCGACGAGGGCGTGACGGAGGAGGAACTGGCCGACGCCAAGACCTACCTCACCGGCAGCTTCCCGCTCCAGCTCAGCAGCACACAGGCGATCGCGGGCATCCTGCTCCAGGTCAAGCGCGACGAGTTGGGCATCGACTATCTCGACCGCCGCGACGCCTTCATCAACGGCGTCACCCAGGCCGACGTGCAGCGCGTCGCCAAACGGCTGCTCGACCCCAACCGGCTGCTGACCGTGCTGGTCGGCCGTCCGGAAGGCGTGACCGCGACGCGGACGATCGACGGGGGAAGCTGAGGACCGTTGGTAGCGGCGAGCCCCCACCCAACC
>NZ_WHOR01000431.1:0-2768 GCF_013340925.1 Azospirillum formosense | reverse complement strand
GGTCGGCTCCAGCGCCGGGGGCACCGGTTCCGGCGCCACCTCCGGCTCAGGTTCCGTGGCCAGTTCCGAAATCGGTTCCGGCTGCGGCTCGCTCTCAGGTTCGGTGGCCGCTGCCGGCGGCGGGCCGCTGTCCGCCTCGGACGCCACCAGCATCACCTCGATCACCGGGGTGATGGTGTCGTTGAGGCTGACGGCGCCGGTCTCCTCCGTGACGGTGCCGGGGGCCGCGCCGGCGGCGGACAGGAGGACGGCCAGGACGCCGGCGTGCAGCGTCCCGGACAGGGCGAGCGCCCCCAGCGGCCGGCGGGCCGGCTGGGGACGCTCATGCAGGCGGATCGCGCGCAAGGTGGGGGCGCCTCGTCAACCGGCCTCCATCAGAAGGCCATGGTCAGGCCGAGGTTGAAGGACCGCCCCATGCCGGCCAGCGCGCCGATCGGCTGCTGATTGCCGCTGGCGCGGAAATCGCCGTAATCGACGCCGCCCAGCGGCAGGTAATAGTGGGCGTCGAACAGGTTCTCGATCCCGACGTCGGCGCGCAGGTTGCCCCAGACGTAGCTGGTGCGCAGGTTGACCAGGGCGTAGCTGGGGGTTTCCGGCTCGTTCCGCCCAGAATCGACCAGGGACTTGCGCCCGACCATCTGGAACTCCAGGACGCTGCTCCAGTCACCCAGCCGGTGGCCGAAGTCGATCGTCCCGTTCAGCGGCATGATGTGGTAGAGGTTGCGCCCGGTATCGAGGTTGCGGCCGCGGACATAGCTGACCACGGCGCCCACCGTGAACTCGCCCAGCCGCTCGTCCTGGTGGACGATGCTGCGGCCTTCGGCGTTGATGCCGTACAGCGCCGCCGTGTGGTTGGCGAAGCGCAGCTGGACGAAGCCGTTCGACAGGGTGCCGATGCGGTCGGCGTCGATGAAGTTCTCGACGTGCGAATAATAGGGCGTGAGCTTGACCGACCAGCGCTTGGCCTCGGCGTCCTGCCAGGCGGCGGTGGCGCCGACCGTGTAGGCGGTTTCCGGCTTCAGGTCCGGGTTGCCGACATAGCCGTTGGCGTCGCCGTACCAGCCGATCATCGTGGAGGACATGCCCCCGGTGCCCCAGGCGAACCGCTCGTACAGGTTGGGCGAGCGGGTCTTGCGGGCGAAGCCCAGCTCGTAGCGTTCCGACGCGGACGGCGCGAAGCGGAGCAGCGCCGTGGCATCAACGTTCACGTCCGTCTTGGAGCGGTCACCCCGGTTGAAGGCCGTGGCCGCCGCGGCGTCCGGGTTCGCCATGCCCATACCCATGCCCATCATGCCGGTGCGGATCGGGTCGGCCCAGGAGTAGGGCTGGACCGGCCCGTTCTCCATCCACACCACATCGTTGCGAACGCCGAGCAGCGAGGTCCAGGCCGGGGTCCAGCGCTTCTCCCACTCGGCGAAGGTGCCCAGCCGGTCGCGCCGGGCGTCGTTGAGGTTCACGAAGGTCAGCGGCGACATCATCGCCGCCCCGGCGACCGGCGGCCACCAGTCGTCGATGCGGTAGCGGACCAGCTCGTTGCCGACGCGCAGCGTGTCCTGCGCCGACAGCGGCACCTCCGCCGAGACGGCGTAGCCCATCTCGTGCGAGTCCGTGTTCATCGGCATGCCGCCGCGGTCGGCGCCGCCCTTGTCGTGCAGGAAGTTCATGGCGTGGACGGTGCGCTGCCAGAAGGCCCGGCCGTCCAGCGTGCCCCAGTCGTATTCGCCCTTGTAACGGCCGTTCAGGGTGGTGCCGCGGTTCAGCGTCATGTCCATGCGCTGGTTCGCGAAGCCGGAATAGGGCGAATACTGGTAGCCGCCGGACAGGGTGATCTCGTGCCCGTCCTTGCGCGCGCTGGCCGACAGCGCATGGTTCTGCACGTTGTAGAGGGTGGAGCGGACCTTGTCCCCGTTGCCGTCCTCGTAGTCGTCCGCGCGGCTCCAGGCGCCGCTGTAGCGCAGGCTGAACCGTTCGGTCGCCGCGGTGGCGGTGCCGGACAGGGTGGTGCCGTTGCCGTTCGAGCGGTAGACGGTGGACAGGCTGCCCTCGCCGTGGATGGGCTCGCCGGGCTGGGCGTAGACGGCGGGCTTGCTGGTCACCGAGACGGTGCCGGCGATGCTGTCGCCGCCCCTGCTGACCGGGGTGACCCCGGCGATGGCCTCGATCGCGCCGATGACGGCGGGGTCGGCGTAGGACAGCGGCGCGTTCATGTGGTTGGCGCAGGCGGCGGTCATCGGCATGCCGTCGACCTGGACGCGCACGCGGTCGTCGGCCAGACCGTTCAGCGCCGGCAGGCTGGAGAAGCCGCCCGCGCTGTAGAGCGACACCCCCGGCAGGCTGCGCAGCAGCGCCGCGGCGTCCGGGCTGGCGATCTTGCGGCTGGCGATCTCGGAGGCGTCGAGCGTGCCGGTGCCGAGCGGCCGGGACAGGCCCTTCTCCGGTGCCGTGGCGGCGGGTGCCGTCTCCGTCTCGACCGGGACGGCGGGCAGGGCCTGCGGAGTCTGGGCTTGCGCCGGCGCTGCGCTCAGCGCGGCGAGGACCGCCGTCAGAAGGGCGGTGGAGGCGAGCAGGTGGTTGGACAAGCGGGGGGCGTTCGCCGCGGAGGCGGCGGTGGGCAGGCGAATCATAAGGCGCTCGTTCCCGAATCGGACGAGGGAAGATCGACGCAGCCTTGCCGTTCCGCCCGGCCGTCGATCCGCGCGACGATCGGCGCAAAGGATCGCGACCGGCGGGTTGCGGTGCGGAGGCTGGCGTGAGGGGAGGGGTGGGCA
>NZ_WHOR01000430.1:0-2806 GCF_013340925.1 Azospirillum formosense | reverse complement strand
CCCAGGTACATTGCCCTCCGGGATCAACGGGTCCCAGTGATGCTTACGACGACCCGCTCGCAGGAACGGCGGTGCGGGCACTCGGCGCAACCGGGGTCCGACACGGGCCGCCCGGCATACAACACGCGCACACCGCCCCCCCCCCCCCAGCGGGGGGGGGGGGAGGGCCCCGGGGGAGGGGTGGGGGGAGGGGGGGGGGCAACCCTGCCTTCACTTCTCCCGCTGAAACTTCGCCGCCCCGGCCGCTATGGGGATCAAGCGCACCGCATAAGGCGACGTCTGCATCTGCGCCACCGCCTGGGCCGGGCCCGGAACCCGCTCGCGGTATCCGACGACCACGTCGCCGCCAGCGGTCCGCGCGCTGACGATGGACACGCCGTAACCGCCGGTGTCGCGCGGGCCGAGAAAGACCGCCGCGGCCATGCGGTCGCCGGGCAAGGGGCCCGGCGCGGCCTCGCCGACGCGGGCCCAGAGGTCGTTCCATTCCTGCGGGTTGCGGGCCACGACATAGGCGCGCTCGTAGGCCTGGCTGCGGTCGCCCTGCCAATAGGTGCCGGGATCGGCGTCGGCGGGGAGCAGGGCCTGCGCCTCCGCCCCGTCGGGGGCGGTTTGGCAGGCGCCCAGCAGCGGCAGGGCGACGGCGAGGGCGAGAAGCGCGACGGCCGGGCGGGGCATGGAAAAGCGCATGCGGCGGCTCACTCCGGCACCGCCATGCCGCGCTTGACCGCCGGGCGTTCCGCAACGGCGTCGTGCCAGCGCTTCAGGTTGGGGTAGCGGTCCAGCACGTTGCCCTCCGCCTTGGCGGCCACGGCCACGAAGGGGAAACAGGCGATGTCGGCGATGGAGTAGGCGCCGCCGGCCAGATACGCCGATCCGCCCAGACGCTCCTCCATCGCGGCGTAGATGCGCTGCAGCTCGCCTTTGAAATAGTCGATGGCGTAGGGGATCTTCTCCGGCGCCATGACGGCGAAGCGGAACTTGCTCAATCCCGAGGGGCCGAGGTCGCTGACGCCCAGCATCAGCCAGCTCATCGCCTCCGCCCGCTCGTCCTCGTCCTCGGGCAGCAGGCGGCCGGTGCGCTCCGCGTAGTGCAGCAGGATGGCCCCCGACCCGAACAGGCGGCGCTTCCGGCCGCCGGGAAGTTCCTCGACCACGGCCGGGATCTTGCCGATCGGGCTGACCGCCAGATAGTCGGGCTGACGGCCTTCGCCGGCCACGAGGTCGACCTTGTGGACCTTGTAGGTGAGACCCAGCTCTTCCAGCAGGATCGAAGCCTTTTGCCCGTTCGGCGAGGCGAAGGTGTAGAGCGTGATCATCGGTGCCCGTCCCTGGAGCCTGTTCCTTTGCCGCGTCCGCAAAGATGTTCAACAGGCGCCAGTTTCGCCGATTTGCGCGCGGAAGGCCAGAGGCAGGCAGAAAGCGTCCTTTTTCCTGCCGATCACAGGGATCTGACCCTCACACCGCGCGGCTGTGCTTTCCGGCGCCGGTGGACAGGTAGGTGTCGAAGCGCGCGGCGACGATGCGCATCAGCGGGCGGGCGGGTTCCGGCACATGGACGCGGCGGCCCTCCACCACGGCGACCCCGTCGGCCACCAGATCGGCCATCGCCTCCAGGTCGGCGTCGAAGGTCCCGGCGGCCAGCCCATGGGCCTCGGCCACCGCGCCGACGTCCACCGACAGGTCGCACATCAGCCGCACGATCAGGTCGCGGCGCAGCCGGTCGTCGGCGGTCAGCGTCAGCCCCTTGCCGGTCGGGAAGTGTCCGGCCTCGACGGCCTGGGCATACTGGTCGAAGGGAACGGCGTTCTGCACATAGCCCTGCGGCAGCGCCCCGATGGAGGAGGCGCCGAAGCCCAGAAGCACCTCCGCGTCGTCGGTCGTGTAGCCCTGGAAGTTGCGGCTGAGCCGCCCCTCGCTCTGCTGCACGGCCAGTTCGTCGTCGGGCCGGGCGAAGTGGTCGAGGCCGATGGGCTGGAAGCCGGCGTCGGTCAGCACCCCGGCGATGGCCGCGAACTGCTCCCACCGGCCGAGAGTGCCGGCCAGCGCCGACTCATCGATCTTCTTCTGGTGCGTCTTCATCCACGGCACATGGGCGTAGCCGAAGACCGACAGCCGGTCCGGCGCCATGGTCAGGGCGATTTCCGCGGATCGCGCGACGCTCTCCACCGACTGGTTGGGCAGGCCGTACATCAGGTCGAGGTTGATGTGGCGAATGCCGTTGGCGCGTAGCCACTCCAGCGTCTGCTCGGTCTGCGCCTGCGGCTGGATGCGGTTGATGGCGGCCTGCACCGCGGCGTCGAAGTCCTGCACGCCGAGCGAGGCGCGGTTGACCCCGGCGCGGCCCAGCGCCTCGGCCATCTCGCGGGTCAGGGTGCGCGGGTCGATCTCCACCGCGATCTCCGCATCCGGCGTCACGTCGTAGCGCTCGCGCAACAGGGCGATCAGCGATTCGAAGTCGTCCGGCGCCATCATGGTCGGGGTGCCGCCGCCGAAATGGATGTGCCGCACCCGCAGCCGCCCGGAAATGCGGTCGGCGACCATGCCGATCTCGCGCCGCAGATGGCCGAGGTACTCGGCGATGGGGGCGTAGCGGGCGACGATCTTGGTGTGGCAGCCGCAGTACCAGCACATCTTCGCGCAGAAGGGCACGTGCAGGTAGAGCGACCCCGTGTGGGCCGCCGTGTCCAGCTCCGCCAGCCAGTCCGCGTAGCGCTCCGCCCCCACGGCGGCGGTGAAGTGCGGCGCCGTCGGGTAGCTGGTGTAGCGGGGCACCCGCAGCCCGTCGTACTTGGCGAGCAGGGCGGCG
>NZ_WHOR01000042.1:0-29544 GCF_013340925.1 Azospirillum formosense | reverse complement strand
GTGTTCGGGCTGCTGGGGCCGAACGGGGCGGGCAAGTCCACGCTCATCAACATCATGGCGGGGCTGGTCAACAAGACCGGCGGCACGGTGTCGATCTGGGGAACCGACATCGACGCCCATCCGCGCCAGGCGCGGGCGTCGATTGGCGTGGTCCCCCAGGAACTGAACATGGACCCTTTTTTCACCCCGCGGGAAATGCTGGAGCTTCAGGCCGGCCTCTACGGCGTGCCCAAGGCCGAGCGCCGGACCGAGGAGCTGCTGGAGGCCGTCGGGTTGCGCGACAAGGCCGACGCCTACGCCCGCTCGCTGTCGGGCGGCATGAAGCGGCGGCTGATGGTGGCGAAGGCGATGGTTCACACCCCGCCCGTCCTGGTGCTGGACGAGCCGACCGCCGGCGTGGACGTGGAACTGCGCATCCAGCTGTGGGAGCATGTGCGCAAGCTGAACCGCGAGGGCTCGACGGTGCTGCTGACCACCCACTATCTGGAGGAGGCGCAGGAGTTGTGCGACTCCATCGCCATCATCAACCACGGCACGGTGGTGGCCTGCGAGCCGACCGCCACCCTGCTCCGCCGGGTGGACGCCAAGGCGCTGAGCGTTCTGGTCGACCGCGACCTGGACGCCGTACCGGCGGCCCTGTCCGCCTTCACCGCCGAACTGGCCGAGCCGCGGCGCCTGATCATCCGCTACCAGCCGAGCCGCCAGCGGGTGGACGGCATCCTCGCCGCGCTGGCAAGCGCCGGGCTGGGGGTGGTGGATCTCAGCACCGAGGAATCGGACCTGGAGGACATCTTCCTGCAACTGACCGGCGGCGCGCACGCCCGGAAGGAGATCGCGCACGATGCGGCGTAGGGCGGCGGCCGGCCGGATGGCGAAACTGATCGTCGGGATCGGCCTTCTGCTGTCCGGCTGCACTGCGGCCTATCAGCCGATGGGCTTGCCCGTTACCCAGCCGGCCCTGACCGACAGCGCCCTGATCGCCGCCGACGGCTTCGAACTGCCGCTGCGGCGCTGGCTGCCCGAGGGCGGGGCGCCGCAAGCGGTGGTTCTGGCCCTGCACGGCTACAACGATTACTCCAACGCCTTCGACGGGGCCGGACGCAGCCTCGCCGCGCGGGGGATCGCCGTCTACGCCTACGACCAGCGCGGCTTCGGCGCCACGCGGAACACCGGCATCTGGCCGGGCACCGACACGCTGGTGGCCGACCTGAAGACGGCCGTCTCGCAGATCCACGCCCGCCATCCCGCTCTGCCGGTTTATCTGATGGGCGAGAGCATGGGCGGCGCCGTGGTGCTGACGGCGATGACCGGCCCGAATCCGCCCAACGTGAACGGCACGATCCTGGTCGCCCCCGCCGTCTGGGGCCGCGACGCGATGGGCTTCTTCCCGCGGGCACTGCTCTGGCTCAGCTACAACACGGTTCCGGGGATGGTGGTGCACCCGCCGAAGGATCTGAAGATCCAGGCGTCGGACAACATCGAGATGCTGCGCGCGCTGGGCCGCGACCCGCTGGTCATCAAAGGCTCCCGCGTCGACGCGCTGGAGGGGCTGACCGACCTGATGGGGTCGGCCCTGGCCGCCTGCGGCCATCTGTCGGTGCCGTCCCTGGTGCTCTACGGCGCCCACGAGGAGGTGCTGCCGAAGACACCGGTCAACCGAGCGGTCGAGGAGTTCGAGTCCGGCGGGCGGCATGTGGTGGCGGTCTATCCCGACGGCTGGCACATGCTGCTGCGCGACCTGAAAGGTCAGGTGGTGGTCAACGACATCGCCGCCTGGATCGAGAACCCCAAGCAGCCCCTGGCAAGCGGCGCCGACCGCAACCGCAGCCTCCTGGCCGCGAAATAGGCGTGGATGGAGGCTGCGGCAGGGTGTGAAAAAATGTCGAAAGGAGTGTTTGCACTGGGCGAGGCTTTTCGCTATGGTGCGCCTCCGCTGATGATGGACCCGTAGCTCAGCTGGATAGAGCGCTGCCCTCCGAAGGCAGAGGCCGATGGTTCGAATCCATTCGGGTCCGCCAGTTTCTTCAAGAGCTTAGCCGCTGCACCGGCTAGGCTCTTTTAGTTTGCATCCCCGTATCCCCCTTCCCTCTCGGCGCCGCGGCTGCCTGCGCCATGAATTCCGGGGCGTGATGGCCGTAGACCTGCTGGACAGTCTGTGGGCTCATGCCGACGAATCCGCCGACCTGCCAGACGTCCAAGCCGTCCCGCAGGAGCCACGTCACGCAGGTGTGACGCAGGGTGTGCGGGTGGACATCGGGACGCTTGATGTCCGACGCCGCTGTGGCGAACCCCTTCTTGACGTCACCGACCGGCTTACCGTCGCACTCCACCACGAACTGGCGGGTAAGCCGGCGAGCGATACGGAGCCAGGGCAGAAGCCTTGGCGCGATGGGGACGCGAGCGCGGCGCTTCTTCGTCTGGACGCGGCCGATCGGATTGAAGTCGATGAACCCGCGCTCCAGGTCGACGTAGCCGCCTTCCGTGTTCGGCTGCCACTGAAGCCCAAGGATCGCCTCCTTGCGCGCTCCGTGGTAGAGGCCGATCAGGATGAACATCGGCAGATGCATGTTGATGTGCATCTCCCCTTCGGCATCCTTCCACCGCCACCTCCGACGCCATGCCGCCCACAGCAGCTTGGCAGCATCGGAGCGGGTGAGAAACGCCTGCTCGTCCTTCGGCACCGGCGGCAGAACAACGATGCCGCCCTGCGTCAGGTAGCCCTCGGTCACGCACCAATTCATCGCTGCGGCCAGGGTGCCCAGCTCGCGCCGTAGCGTGGCGGGGGCTCGGGCCTTGTTCTCGGCGGCATAGCGGCGGCAGGCGCCGGCAGTGATGCTGGATACTGGCGTGTCGCCCCACCACGCGATCAGGTTCCGAATCGCGTAACGGATACGCTCCGGGTCGGCCGCGTGCGGAGAGTGCCCCTCGTAATACTGCATGAGCATGCCAGTCACGGTCAGGTCGCCCGGAGAGGCAGGACCGTTGCTTTGTGGTCCTGGTTCGTCGGAACGGGATCGCTCGCCGAGGAAGTCCGCGAAGACCTGCTGGGCTTGCTCAATATCTGCAGTGCCTGTTGAGCGCTCACGTTTCGTCCCACATTCATACCAACGGATGAAGTAGACGTACTGCTTGAATCTGGTTTTGGGGGTAGCCCCGTATTTGCTGTCGGGACCGTAGAGGACGAGCCTCGGTCCCGTGTTGGCTCTTGGCATTTGTCACCTGTCATCTTGTAGCGCTCCAGGTCGGTTCGGAGAACCAGGAGCGTGCGGCCAAACCGTCGCGCGGGCAATACCCCCTTGTTGATCGCCGCGCGGATTGTGGCCGGCTTTACAGCGCCGCCGGGGTGGAGAGCTTTGGCGGCCTCGGCAACGGTGAGGAGGTCATCTCCCGCCTCGGCGCTCATGACAGCAAGGCCTCCATGTCCTCTTCTTCCTCCAGCCGGGCGCGCAACGTGGCGGCCAGCCGGGCGAGCGTTTCAGTCGCCGCGGTCTCACGGATCATCTCGCGCTCTTCGTGAAGGGCGACGGCGAAGGGGCCTTCCCGATCGATCCCGCTCGACAGGAGCCAACCGGCCGGGAGCGGCTTGCCTGCGGCGTCCAGAGTTTCCGTGTAGGCCGCGGGGAGCCACACGGTGCCCTTCTTGGCGCCCTGCGGGCGCAAGTCTGGGCCGAACTTCTCGAAGGCGAAGCGGCTGGCGGCGTCTCCGTCGCCCAGCGCATAGGCCACGATCCGGCTGAGTTTCAGCCCGCCGACCTGGGCGGCCAGCACGGCATCAAGGGCTTCACGAAGCGTCGTCATGCCAGCAGGGCCTCCAGTTCGGCGTCCAGATCCGCGAGGTTCTTGACGGCTTGGCGGAAATAGCTGTCCTTCAGCTCGAACCCGATGCCGCGGCGGCCCATGTTGGCCGCGCACCACACCTCGGACCCGATGCCCGCGAAGGGCGTGAGCACCACGTCGCCCGGATTGCTCCAGAGATCGATGCACCGCTCGATCACGTCGAGTTGGAGGGGCGAGATGTGCTGTTCGTCCTTCTCGTCACGCGCCGACCGGTACTGCAGGGTCCGTGTCTGCCGGATATCGGTCCAGACAGGCGAGGCGTAGCGCTGCCAGATCAGGATGGACCGCCACGTCTCGAAGGGCCAAACCGCCCTGCCCTCGGCGCGCAGCTTGGCGGCGTGCGCCTCCCAGGCCGCATAGGACACGTCCAGTTCCTCGTCGCCCACCCAGGCATCGAGCATGCCGCTGATCGGCTCCAGGTTGTCGCCGGGCTTGCGGAAGGTGACCACGTAGTCCGGCAGCCCCTGCCCGCTTATCGCGCTGTCCTTGCAGAGCTGCTTGTGAAGGAGGCGGATGGACTTGGTACGCTGCTGGGCAACGACGGGGTCCTTCCAGATGCAGACCTCGCTGTGCATGATCCAGCCGGCGGCCTGATAGGTCCGCACCACATCGCCCCGGAAGTCCCGCATGCCGATAAAGCCATCGCGGGCCTTCGAGGTCGGGAGCTGCATGACGTGGACGCTGTGAAGCCGGCCCGGCATCGTGACGCGGAACAGCTCCCGAATCAGGAAGCCATAGTGTTCCCAGAACAGCGCGCCCTCGCCGTTCGAGATGTCCCGGTCCGAGTTGCTGAATTTATAGAGCCCTTCGAACGGCGGGGAGTGGATGCCGAAGTGGATGCTGTTGTCCGGGATGGCCCGGATCAACTCGCAGGCGTCGCCGTGATACAGCGCGTAGCTGTTCGTCACGACTTGGTTGAGGGCCTTGATGGCAGCGTGCATCAGGCGGCCCCCGTCGACAATCCGAAAGCGGCGTTGAGCGCGCCCGGCTTGTTCGTTCCGTCGAAGTAGCCCGTCGTGCCGAAGGCGTCGAAGACCATAAACGGGTCGCGTGCCTCCGCTTCCTTCCGGACCGGGGCCACCATCCGGAGGGCCGCCGCATGGTCGTTCTCGAACGGCCCCAATAGCAACGCCACGCGGCACCCGCGGATGACCGTCACATAGAAATTGCCCTGCTTGGTGCTCGGGGTCTGGTTCATCACGCAGCCTCATTCATCAGCCAGCCCGGCAGACGCACAGGCTGGAGGGGTTGGTAATCGCCGCGGTCACGGGACGCGGCGCGGATCGTGTCGGAGGACAGGGCGGCCATGTGGGCCACCATCATCTCGGCCATGCGGTCGGCGTCGGCTTCCTTGCGCGCGAGGTTCTCGACCACGGCGCCCTCGACGTCCGCGGCGATCAAGTGCGCCGTCACGGGCCGGGTTTGGCCGAAGCGCCAGAACCGCCGGATGGCCTGATAGAGCTGTTCGAAGCTGTCGTTCAGCCCGACGAAGCCGGTATCGGCGCAGTGCTGCCAATTCATGCCGAAGCCGCAGATGGACGGCTTGGTGATGAGGTGCCGAATCCGGCCCTGGCTGAAGTCGATGAGCTTCCGTTCCTTCACGCTCTCCGGGTCGGAGCCGCGAACCTCGACGGAGCCGGGGATCGCGGCGGCCAGGGCGGCGCTTTCGTCGTTCAGATTGCACCACCAGACGAACGGCCGGTCACCCGGCGTGATCGCCGCGGCCTTGGCGACGCGCGCCTCCAGCGTGTCCCGCCGGGCAGCCAGCCGCTCGCGCAAGGTCCGCGCAATCGCACCGCCCGTCTCGACGGTGTGCTGGACCTGCCGCAGCTCGGGCAGCCGGTACGCCCCGTCCGGATAGCCCAGGTCGGACGGCTTGCGGAGCATGACGGCCCACTGGCACATCCAGCGCCAGAACTCCGATTCGGCATGGCCCTTCAGGCGCCATTTCTGGGTGTCGCCGCCGTCGTGCACGAAGAATGTGGCGAGCATGTTGTGGTAGGGCATGACGCCGAGGAATTCGGCATGGTTGCCCAGCTCCATGAAGTCGTTGGGCGCGGGCGTCGCCGTGGCCGCGAGCCGGTATGGGATGCGGCGGCACGCCTCGATGAGCTGGTTCCGGTAGTGGCCGGCGAAGCTCTTCAGGATGCTGCTCTCGTCCAGGACCACGCCGCCGAAGTGGCTCAGATCGAAATGCTCGATCTTCTGGTAGTTCGTGACGTTGACACCGGGAGCCACCTCGGATTGGTTGGCAACCTGCCACGCGGGCAGATCGAACTTCGCGGCCTCGCGCACCATCTGCGCGGCGACGGCCAGCGGAGTGAAGACCAGCACGTCGCGACCCGTCGCCTCGTGCACGGCGTTTGCCCAGGTCAGTTCCATGAGCGACTTGCCCAGGCCGGTCCCGGCGAACAGAGCGGCGCGCCCGCGACGGAGCGCCCAGCGCACAAGGTCGCACTGGTGCGGCATCAGCACGTCCGGCAGGTCCGGGATCTCGGCGAGACCCG
The DNA here is from genome assembly GCF_013340925.1 of Azospirillum formosense. Classification (GTDB taxonomy): domain Bacteria; phylum Pseudomonadota; class Alphaproteobacteria; order Azospirillales; family Azospirillaceae; genus Azospirillum; species Azospirillum formosense. The sequence continues at coordinate 23,200 of NZ_WHOR01000042.1, read as the reverse complement.
TCGGCGGGTCCACGATGGCCTTACGGCGCAGAAAGTCGGCGTAGGCGTCCATCAAAAGAAGTCCTCCGGGGCGGAGTGGTGCGCGCTTGTCGCACCAGCCGGCAGCGGGCGCTCATGGCCGCGCCGAACGGGACGGGATTGGGTGGAGCAGAACGCCTCCAGGGCGTCGGCGAGGGCGGAGGGGGAGCGGGCCTGCCCGGCGAGATGCAGCGCGGCGGCCTTCCACAGCGCCAGCAGCGTCTCGCTCACGAGTTGCCCCTCCAGGGCGAACACAGCGGCGCGCAGGCGCTCGGCCGCGGTCGCCGGGTCCGGGAAGGGCTTGCCGACGTAGAGGCCCGCCGCGATGATGAGTTCAGTTTCGGGAGACAGGCGGCGCGGGGCGTCCATGGCTTCACCGATGCGCGAACCAGACGCGGCGCACTTCGTCCGCGTACTGGGTGTTCAGTTGAATGGCGGCCTCAACGGTGCAGAGCACGTCCGACCAGATGATCCGCCGGCGGGGGTGCGTCCGCTTGTGCCCAAGAACGCCTAGGGCCTCCTCGTACACGGCGCCTGCGGTCTTCGGCGTGCTGGTCATGTAGTTGAAGGCAAGGAGCTTGGCGTCTTCTGGGGACATGGCGGCACCAAGGGAAAAAGTGTGGGGCGACGGAGCGCCCCACGAGGCGGGAGGAACTACGAAAGCATCTCGTCAATCAGGGCCAACTCGTAGAGTTCGAGCGTGGCGTCCTGTTCCTGGCGATCCGCCTTGTCCATCTTCCGGCGACGTATCGCCATGCGGATGATCTTCGTGTCGAAGCCGGTACCCTTGGCCTCGGCGTAAATCTCCTTGATGTCCTCCTGGAGACCGCGCTTCTCCTCCTCCAAGCGCTCGATGCGCTGGACGAAGGACCGCAGGCGATCAGCGGCGATACCGCCCACATCAGCGCCCGAGTTGTGCCCGATGCCCGGCTCGGTCATGGCGGCCTCAGAACGCTTTGCCGCCGGGGAGGCGGCGCGCTTCGAGCTTGTGATCGGGACGGGTGGTGTTGAACTCCACCTTCTCCAGCACCGCCCCGGCGAGGTCGAAGCCCTCATACTCGGGCAGCGTTTCGAGATAGCCGGCCAAGTCGAAGATGCGGATCAACGCGTCCGCCAACTCCACCTCGATCATCGACCGATGCGGGAGCTTGTCGTCTTTCAGGCCCTTTCGGTAGCCCTCCATGCCCTCGGAAATCTCCGAGTGGATAAGGCACAACATCTCCCCGACATTGCGCCGCAGGTCCTCACCGGTCACCGGATCGGTGTACCAGCCGGCACGACGAGACGCGCCGTGGCAGACACGAACCGCCGTATCGAGACCGAGGAAAATCCTCTGTTGGTTGGTCTGATCCATGACGGCCTCCCTTACGCCAGGAGGTCGTCAAGGTCGTCGCCGGACGAGCCGCCGCTGTCCACGGCGTCGAACTCGTCGTCGGCAGACGCACCGCCGCCCAGCCGTTCGCCGTCCGCGATCTTCTGGACGTTGCCCAGGCCGAAGCTGAACCCCTTATTGCCCTTGTTCTCGTAGTAGTAGGGCTTCTCCAGGGTCGCGCGGACGTAGCAGCCCGAGTAGCACTCCTCCTCGGTGAGGTCTTCCTTGCGGCGCCCGATGACCTGGGGCTTGAACTTCGTCTTGACGTTCAGATAGATCGCGCCCTCTTCGTACCCGCTGTACTTGGCGGCCTTCTTGTCCGCCTTCTGGAACGGGTTGCGGTAGTCGGCGGGGTCCGCGTTCTTGGTCTTCTTGAACGTCTCGTCCCGGACTTCCTTGTAGGCCTCCAGCAGCGCGCGGAATTCCGGGGTGGCCTGGGCCTCCTTGTCGAAGACCAGCGTGCACGAGAACATCAGCTTGCCGCTGTCGTTGGGCTTGGCCGTGAACAGGTCGGCCGCCCAGAGCAGGCGGGCCTTCGGAGTGAGGATGCGCTTCTTGTCGGACATGACTTTGGTTCCTTTGGTCGCTTAATCGGTGATGGCGTCGAACTCGCTGGCGGCGGTGCCAGCCCCGGTGATCGCCTGACGGGGGTCTTCATCGCGGGCCAGCGTCGGGGTGGCCCGAGGGGTGAAAGTGAGCCCGGCGAGCTTGGACTTGGCTTCCTTGGTGAAGCCCTTGACGCCCTGCGCCTTGAGCAGCGCGCCGACGGCCTTCTCGGCCTGGGCGGGCGAAATCACCTTGCGCGGGGCGTAGTCGTCGTCGGCCAGCCCCAGCTCGTCCAAGACGATCGCGGCTTCCACCTCGTCCGCCCACACCCGGCGCCCGAGGCCCTGCACCAGCTTGTAGCCGGGCACCGCGCCGCCGGAGTTCAGCAGCCCGAAGGCGTAGGCGCGCACGGCTTTGAGCCACGTCTCCAGGATGTCCGCCCGGTCCAGCACGAACGCCAAGCGCTCCGGGGACAGGGTGGACGGGTCGGGCACGGTGGGTTCCGCGTCGACGGAAAGCTCCTCGAACTCGGCGACGGCGAGCGCCTTGCTCTGGTGCTCCAGCTCGGGGCAGAGGTGCGCCGCGGGGCAGAACCCGCAGTGCCCGCCGGCGGCGAGCTTGGGGGTCTGCACGGTCGTGGCTTCCGCCGCGTCGAGGAGGTCACTGGACCATTCCACAAGGTCCAGCACGTCCACGCGCTCCCAACGGATCTTGCCGTCCTTGTGGAAGGCGCGAGGCTGGACGACGTAGAGGTGCACGTATTCGGGCTGCACCCCTTCGCCGGCCAGCGTCTCCAGGGCGCCGAGGGCGTAATAGCGGAGCTGGGTGTTGCCCCGCACCTCGACCGGGACGCCCTTGCCGTGCTTGTAGTCGGCGACGTAGAGCCACTTCAGCTCGGGTTTCCAGATCAGGATGTCGCAGGTGCCGAACATCGCGACGTCCGCCGCCGCGAGGGCCGGACGGGCGTGGGCCAGCGGCGTGAGGTCGAAGCGGCGTTCCAGATACAGGACGTCGCCCGGCTCCATGTTGCCGCGCACCCAGTCAATCGCGACCTGCACGGCCTCGGCCATCTCCTCGTCCACCTCGAACCCCTCGGGGAACTCGGTGCACTTGCCGAAATGGCGGCCGGTCATCTCGATCGCGTCGTGCCCGCCGGACAGACACAGCTCCAGCGCCTCGTGAGCCGCCGTGCCCTCCGCCGCATACTGGCTGGAGGTGTTCGGGATGCCATGCGACAGGGCCACGGAGCCGGGGCACGCCATCCAGCGATACGCCCCGGAGGCGCCGAGCGTGGCGTGCGCCCGCACGCTGTGCCCGGCGTTGGAGGGCGCGGAGCCCCCCTCGCACAGGACGGCCATCAGATCGGCTTGCCGGCCAGGACGGCCATCAGCTCGCCGAACTGCTCCGGCTTGATCTCGCTGGACTTGCCGACCTTCAGGTGATTGAGGACGGCGCGCGTCGCCGCGGAGCCGGCCTTGATCGCCCAGTCACGGAACGCCTTGTTGATCTGGTCCTGGGTGTAGGTGGTGGAGTAGCAGGCGTCCCACGGGTTCTTGGGCGCTTCGGGCTCCGCAGGGGTGTCGTCCAGCATCGCCAGCACGTCGTCTTCATCGGTCGGCGCCGGGGCGGGCTCCGGCGTCGCGGCGGCGGGCTGGGCGGTGGTGTTCTTGGCGGCTTCCGCAGCGGCGTTGTCCGCCTCGATCTCGGCCTTCGTGCGGCGCTTGCGCCTGGTCGGCTCGTCCTCGCCATTGGCCGGGGCGTCCGCGGCGGGCGTCAGGGACGTGCTGCCGAAGAGCGCGCCGTGCAGGGCGGCGACGGTGGCGCGGAGGACCGGAACGTCATCCGGGCCGGTAAGGGTCATGTTCAGCATGAGTTTCAGGCTCACTTTTGCGGGTTGCGGGGTGGGTGTCAGAGGTGCCGCGAGCGTCCAGCGGATCTGCTGGAAAGGGCTCGCGTCTTCCCACGGGAGCGGTTCGTCCATCGGGTCCAGGCCGGCGGTGTTCAGCCGGGCGCAGTAGGCGTCATCGATGAGCCGCACCGCCGTGGTGCGGAAGTCCGAGGGGGCGGCGAGCAGCCAGGGCTTGCCCGCCACGAGGTCCGGCCACGCCTCGACGGGCTCCGCGCCCAGGTCGCTCATCAGGCCCAGCAGCCGCTTGCCGTCCTCAGTCTCCGCCAGGGTGGCGAGCGTCCGCTCGCGCTCCTCCTGGGCGATCCGGGCAAGCGCCCGCGCCTGACGGCGCTGTTTGTCGAGGCGTTCCTTGTTCACGACAGCATCGCCGCCATGTCGGTATCGAGGTGCCGCACGCCCCACAGGGCCAGGAGGGCGGCCTCGGCGCGGCCGTCGTGCTTCTTCAGGGGCCAGTTGGAGGCGTAGGCCGGCAGCAGCTCGGAAGCGCGGGCGCGGGCGGCGGTCTTGTCGGCGGGGACGCGCAGGGTGCGCTTCCACTCCGCCGGACGAACCAGCGTGAGCGGGATGTGCATGGCGGTCAGCACGCCCCTGATGCCGCCCCAGGTCGCGCCGAACTTGAAGGCCCCGACGGCGCCCTCACCGGGCATCGCGCCGACTTCCTCCAGGATGGCGTCACAGGCCTCAGAGGTGTGGCCGTCCAGCAGATCGCGCAGGCGGGCCAGATCCAGCTCCCGGCGCACCTTGGTCGCCCTGCCCTTCCCCACGACCTTCTCGACCACGGGCAGGTCGTAGATCGTCATGCTGCGCAAGGTGCCGTCCAGATAGCGGGCCTTGGCGATAGCGCCGGTCAGACCCGGATCGATGGCGAAGATCACGGACATGCGGGCTCCTGCGCGTCGGGCGCGTGGATCATTTCGTTGAAGGAGACCTGACCGCCCGTGGCCGCGGAGATGCGGAGGGCGATGTCAAGCCGGGGGATGCGCTGGAACCGCCTGTAACGGTTGACAGCCTTCTGACTGGTGTTGACCTCAGCGGCGAAAGCCTCCTCCGTCCGACCAGTCTGTTTAAGCCATGCATCGAGCGTCATGCCTATTGGTCTAACGCGAGACCCGATGGACTGGCAAGGTGGTTTTATCAAAACCGCTGGACTTTCTAAGACCAATCGGTTTTAATGAGCCTATGACGAAGCTCAAGGAAATCAGGGAGGCCCGCGGGCTCTCTCAGGAGCAGGTCGCCGAAATGGCCGGCACCTCTCAGCCCCAGATCTACAAGCTGGAAAAGGGGCTCCGAAGCATGACGCTCGACTGGGCTGCCAAACTGGCGCGAGTGCTCGATGTTCCGGTTGCCAATCTCCTGGAAGATGCCGACAAAGGCGACCACATAAGCGCGGCCTTAGAAAGGTTTGTGCGCGGCCATGAAGGCTCGTTCCGTGCGGTCTCCGCTAAGCGTCTAAGCGACGAGCCACATCAAGCTCAACAACGCTCCAGCGCCACCATGCCGGTCTACGCCGAGACTTGGCGCGGTCTGGCCGAGGAACCGATTGATGAAATCGCCCGGCCTGTGAATCTTGCGACGGCGCGCGACCCCTATGCACTGCAGGTCACCAGCGAGACGATGATGCCTCGTTTCAGGCCAGGACAAATCCTGCACGTCGCGCCGAAGAAGCCTCCAGTTCCCGGCGCTGGCGTGGTCGTGCAGATGCAGGGTGGCGAGATGCGGCTGGCGGAATTCGTGCGCCGGACTGGCGACGGCTTCACCCTGCGCGAATACCACCCGGAGCCGCGCGAGTTCCAGGTTTTCCAGACCGAGCTGGACGGGAACCTCCATACCGTGGTCGGACTGACCGAACCATTCTAAGACCAATCGGATTTAAAACCGTGTGGACGTGAAAGACCATATGGATTAGCGTCTCCTTCGAACCCAACGAAGGAGGCACGCCGTGTCCAAGCGCACCCACCCGCCTTTCTGCTCCTCGCCGCCGCGCCATAACTTTGACACCCTGACCGAAGAGGGGGCCCGCCGCCTCGCCACCCAGATCAAGGCGGCCTGGGCGAAGGTCGGCTACGACGTCAAGACGTCCGTCGAGCGTGGCATCGGCTTGGACGGTGTGCCCGGCGGCTACTTTGTTGTCCGCTCCGATCTCTTCCGCGGCATGCCCCGCCGTCGCTTCCCGCAGGGCGCCGCCTGATGCGCCCGATCCTGCGGCTTCTGCCCGCCTGCATCTGGTTGTGGCTGGTTCGCCGCCACGCCGAGCGCGCCACCATCTCCGGCAAGTTCACGGTGCACGTCGCCGGTGACGCCGCGATCTGCTTCCGGGAGGCCGATCAATGAGCGCCCGCCGTGGAGACTGGATGCAGACGGCGACCGGCCGGCAGTTCTGGCCGCGCCCCAGCGAGGTCTACATCGAGGACATCGCGCACTCGCTGGCCCACCAGTGCCGCTATGCCGGCCACTGCCTCAGCTTCTACAGCGTCGCCCAGCACAGCGTGATCGTCTCTGACGCCCTGCCGCTGGAGTTCGCGCTGTGGGGCCTCCTGCACGACGCCAGCGAGGCCTACCTCGTGGACGTGCCGCGCCCGGTGAAGCCGTTCCTGCCCGGCTACAAGGATGCCGAGGCCGCCGTGATGCACGCGATCTGCGTCCGCTTTGGCCTGACACTGGAGATGCCCAAAACGGTCAAGGTGGCGGACGAGCGCGTGCTGGCCGACGAGAAGCACCAGCTCATGGCCGACGGGCCTTGCACCTGGAAGCTGCGCTACCCGCCGCTCGGTGTGCGGATCGACCCGCTGCCTCCTGAAGAGGCCAAGGCCCTGTTCCTGGCCCGGTTCCGCGAACTGGCGCCGAATGAAGTCATCAGAGGCTGAAGAGATGCTAGTGCGCGTCGGCATCCCCTCCAGCTTTTCCTTCTTCACTGGGGTAGCTGCTGCCCTGGGCGCTCCCGTTTTGATCTCGGCGAATGCTTTACGACGCCCTAGCCGTCCGAAATTTCAACTGCCTCGGCCGCGTGTTTTCTCGGGCTGCAACGTGGCCCTGGACAGCGCTGGATTTGTGGCCATGAGCAAGTTCGGTGGGTTCCCCTGGACTGTAACCGAATACGTCGCCTTGGCCCTACATCTGGAGCGGACACTGGGGGCTTTGTTCTCTTGGTGGTCTTCCATGGACTTTTGCTGCGAGCCTGAAATTGCGGCCGACGCGGCAGAAGTTCTGCGGCGGCAACTCATGACCGTCGAATACCTACGCCTTTGCCGCGAAGAGGCCGTGCATCAAGGCGCCAAGCCGCCCATGCCGGTCCTTCAAGGCTGGACGCCCGACGACTATGAGCGCTGCGCCGCCTTGATGGACAATTTGCCTCCTCTGGTCGGCGTGGGGAGCGTGTGCCGCCGACACCTGCACGGCCCCGCCGGCCTGCTTGCAGTCATGGAGCGGCTGCACGCCATCCTTCCCGACCACGTCAAGCTGCACCTGTTCGGCGTCAAAGGCGATGGCGTGCGCGCCTTGGCCGGGCACCCGCGGCTCGCGTCCGTGGACAGCATGGCTTGGGACCTCGCAGCCCGCAACGACGCCCGTCTTCTGAAACTGCTGCTCGACATGCGGCCAGACGAGACCGTCTACGACCTCGCTTTTCGCGCCCGGCACCTGCGCCGCTGGTACTCCTCTCAAACCGCCGCTCTGCATTTGGATCCCCGACATGCGATACGCCCCTCTGCTTGCCTTTCTGGCCTGCATCCCCGCCGCAAACTGGATGGTGGGAAACGTCGGCGTCTCCTGTGCGCTTGACGGCCCGTGTCTCGTCCCGGTTGCCCCTGGGCTAATGGCTCCCTCGGCCGTGCTGGTCGTCGGTGCCGCCATGGTCCTTCGCGACTTACTGCAACATCGTCTCGGCCAACGTTACGCGATCGCAGCCATCGTTGGCGGAGCCGTTCTTTCCGCCTTGTTCGCGCCTCCGCAACTGGTGCTGGCCAGCGGAGTGGCGTTCCTGCTGTCCGAGGTTGGAGACATGCTGGTCTATACGCCGCTCGCCCGCAGGCGTCTCTTGCTCGCCGTCGCAGCCTCGGGTGTCGTCGGGGCCGTGATCGACAGCTCGGCCTTCCTGTGGCTTGCGTTCGGGGACCTTGGGTTCTTGCCCGGACAGATTGTGGGCAAACTCTGGGCTACCGGCGCCGCCCTTCCCGTGATCCACGTCCTGCGGGCGAGGTTCGCATGACCCGCATCCTCCACCTCGACTTCGAAACGCGCAGCACCGTCGACCTGCGCAAGTCGGGCGTCTACCGCTACGCCGAAGACGCAACGACGGACGTCTGGTGCGCCTGCTTCGCCGTGGACGAGGAGCCGGTGGAGGTGTGGACGCCCGGCCAGGCGGTCCCCGAAGCCTGGGTGCGCGCGTGCGCCGAGGGCTGGGAGATCCACGCCCACAACGCCCAGTTCGAGCGCGTGGTCGTCACCCGCCTGTTGGCCCCACGCTACGGCTGGCCCGTGCCGCGGCTGGAACAGTGGCACTGCACCGCCGCCATGGCCGCCGCGATGGCGATCCCGCGTTCCCTGGAGGAAGCCCTGCGCGTCATGGGCGTGCCGGTCCAGAAGGACATGGAGGGCGCCCGGCTGATGATGCAGATGGCCCGCCCGCGCAAGCCGACGAAGGACCATCCGGGCCTGCGCTGGTGGGACGAGCCCGCCAAGGTCGAACGGCTGATTGCCTATTGCAAGGTGGACGTCGAGGGCGAACGCGCCCTGGGCCTCCGGCTCCGCCGCCTCTCCCCGGAGGAGCGCGCCGTCTATCTGCACGACCAGCTCATCAACGACCGCGGAATCAAGCTGGATCTCGGGCTGGTGCATGCCGCGCGCGAGCTGACGGCGAACGCCCAGGCCATGCTGAACAAGGAGCTGGAGGAGGCCACCTCTGGATGGGTGGCCGCCGCGACCAAGGCGAAAGACCTGACCGCGTGGCTGGCCGCCGAGGGGATCGAGGCGGACAGCGTGGCGAAGGCCGCCGTGCGCTCCATGCTCGCCGACCCGGATACCCCCGACATCGTGCGGCGCGCCCTGGAGATTCGGCAGGAAGCCGCCAAGTCCTCGACCGCCAAGCTGTCCGCCATGCTGCACGCCGTCTGCGCCGATGAGCGGGTGCGCGGCCTGCTGCTCTATCACGGCGCCGGCACGGGCCGGTGGTCCGGGAAGCTGGTGCAGCCGCAGAACTTCCCGCGGGCGAGCGCGAAGGAGGACGTCATCCAGTTTATCCTCCAGTGCGCGGACGCGGCGCTGGTCTCGATGATGCTGGGCGCCCCGCTCGCCATCGTGGCCTCCCTGCTCCGCCCCTGCCTGATCGCGGCGGAGGGGCACGACCTCGTGGCTGCCGACTATTCGAACATCGAGGGCCGGGTGACGGCGTGGCTGGCCGGCGAGACCTGGAAGCTCCAGGCGTTCCGCGATTACGACACCATCACGGGCTACACGCCCGACGGCAAGGCGGAGCGCAAGGGGCTCGATCTCTACGTGCTCGCCTACGCCCGCTCCTTCTCGCTCGACCCCGCCGAGGTGGACGACCAGAAGCGCCAAGTCGGCAAGGTCATGGAGCTGTCCATGGGTTTCCAGGGCGGCGTCGGGGCCTTCCAGAACATGGCAGCCAACTACGGGGTGAAGGTGCCGGACGAAGAGGCGGACCGCCTCAAGCGCGCGTGGCGCGACGCGCACCCTGCCGTCGTCCAGATGTGGCGCGACCTGGAGGCCGCGGCGCTGGAAGCCGTGCGCAACCCTGGTGCCGTGGTCCGGTGCCTGCGCGGCCGCATCGCCTTCCGCGTGAAGGGCGGCTTCCTCTGGATGGTCCTGCCGTCCGGGCGCCCGCTGGCCTACGCCTCGCCCAAGGTCGAACGGGCCGAAATGCCCTGGACCGAAGAGGCCTGGGTGCCCTGCGAGACCGAGGGTAAAGCCTTCTTCCTGTATGGCGACGCGATGCTGGAATACGACGCCGAGCGGCGCCGCGCCCTGGTGGAACAGCCCGCCATGAAGGAGGCGGTGACCTTCTGGGGCCAGGACAGCAAGACGCGGAAATGGTCGAAGCAGAAGGGCTATGGCGGCCTCTGGACCGAGAACGCCGTCCAGGCCACCGCCCGCGACGTCATGACCAACGGCATGAAGCAGGCGGAGGACGCCGGCTATCCCGTCGTCCTGACTGTCCATGACGAGGTGGTGACCGAGCCGCCAGATGGCCACGGGTCCGTTCAGGAGTTCGAGGCCATCATGTGCAACCTGCCGGCCTGGGCGGCGGGACTGCCCGTCGCTGCGGCTGGCTGGCGGGGCAAGAGGTACCGGAAATGAAACTTAATTATCACCTCTGCAACCATCGCCACGCATCACGCTATTTTGTGAGAATTTTCCTACACACGCGCATCTTTACACGAATTTTCTTTTTCATGCTGACGATCAAGAGGAATAGACGGAGCCTCTTCGCTCGTCTGGTTTCTATTGCATACCTGATCCAGCAGTTCGAGTGCTTTCCGTCCTTCGCTCAAAACATCATCAACACAATCAATGAGAAAATTTCTGAGACCATTTGCCATTTCACTACTTTGTATATCAATTCCCCCCGATTTGGCCTGGATAACGGCGGTACAGAAATACGCATTTGCTTTGTAGAACTGCACTATTTTTCTGGGGGCCTCTCCAGGCATGAGCCCTATTTTGCCACGAACTGCCTCATAAACTTCAGGTACAACCCTATCCTCAAAAGTGTTGTCCAGAAATTTCTTTATCTCTCCTGCATCCATATGACGTATTCCTCTGAGCTTTTTATGCGCCCTTCCAAGCTCTACCAACTTTACTATGTGGTCTATTTCTGCGTGAAGCGTTCTAGCCAGTTGAGCTATTTCTTCTTCTTTTTCACGAGCCTCTTTGCTGATTTGCAGATCATATTGCTCTCGCACCAGTTTCGCATTTGTTGCAGTCTGCTCTCTCAAAGCTTGCGCGCCAACAAACGCGGCAGCGAATGCGCCAGCTCCTCCCAAAAAAGCCAGTACGCCAGCAATCAGAGTTTGCCAGTGATAAAGCGCAAACCGCATTGGTCGCAGCATATGCGTCGGTGGAGTGGAAATAGCCGCGGCTATTTCTCTTGCATCTGGGCTCGCTTCCTTTGGAAACGTCGCGGACCACTGAGGCACCTCAGCGGGAAACATATAGATCAAACCTACAGTCACCACCAAGACAGTAGCAACTGTGGCGATTGCACCAAAAAGCTTGAAAGCAGTATTTTTCATTGGGTCACGGTTTTGTGCATCGTGTTTCCTACGCCAACGGCGCAGTTCATGGTTGAAAATAGTTGCGGCAAATTGTGCAAAGCAAGCGCTAATCATCCTTTTGCACTATCAAGTGGCTACGCCTTGCCCGCAGCAATGGACCAGCCAGGGCCGGCGTTACAAATACCGAGCCGCCGTCTCAATCCCAAACTCGCCTTCCTGCTCTCCTGACAGGTGCCAGATGACCACCTATAGCGCTTGGTTCGCCGCCGGTTTCCGCGACCTGATTTCCGTCGTGCCGCCGGGCGCCCCGCTGTCGGAGCGCACGAAGCTCCGCGCCGAGGACCGGGGGAAAGTCCCCGGCCTTCACGGACACCACGGCTGGTACGGCTTCGACTGGATGAAGCACGAGACGTCCGCCGAGGACGTGGCGGCCTGGGAGCGCCACAAGGCCAACCTGGGCCTGCGCGCCACCCGCTTCCCGGCGGTGGACATCGACGTGACGGACCTGGAGATCCGCGACTTCATCCAGGGGCTGGCTGATCGGCACCTCGGCCCGGCGCCGGCGCGGACCGGCCGCGCCCCCAAGCTGCTGTTGGTCTACCGCCTCGCCGAGGACCAGACGCCCATGGTCCGTCGCCGGCTGCGGTTCAAAGGGCCTGACGGGCGCGATCATCTGGTGGAGCTGCTGGGCCACGGCCAGCAATATGTCGTAGAGGGCATCCACCCCGTCACGCGCAAGCCCTACACCTGGGACACGCATCCCGCCGAGCGCGGGGCAGACGCCCTGACCCCGATCACCCATGCCCAGCTCGACACGTTCGCGCAGGACATGGAAGACCTCCTCGACTGCATCGGCTGCACGGACCTGCATTGGGAGGGATCGGGCGACGAGGTGAAGGACCGCGAGGCCATCGTGCAGGACGAGTTGAAGGCCCCAAGCCTCGATGCCCTGACCGACGCCGTGTCCCGCATCCCCAACGACAACACCCAGTTCCCCAGCCGGACCGACTACCTGCGCATGGGCTGCGCCATCAAGGCGGCCGGCGCCGACGATCCGGACCGCGCCATGGAGGTGTGGGAGGAATGGGCCGCGCGCTGGGAAGGCAACGAGACCATCGCGGGCAACGACCCCATCGAGGTCGTGAGCGACTGGGAGCGAATGAAGCCGCCCTTCGAGGTGGGCTGGGGCTACATCCGGGACGTGGCGCAGGAGCACGGTTTCCCCGTCGCGGCCGAGGAGTTCGGCGAGGTGCTGGAGGAGGACGAGCCGGTCAAGCGCTACGCCCCTGTGCCTCGCCAGCTCCCCGGCGCCTTCGACCCCAGCCGAATCGAGCGGCGGCGCTGGGTGCTGGGCGCCCGGTTCCTGCGCGGCGCGGTGACCGGCGGCATCGGCGCCCCCGGCGTGTCGAAGTCCACCTTCTCCATCCTCTCCGCGCTGGCCGTCATCACAGGCCGGGAGGACCTGACGGGCGAGAAGGTCCACGTCCGGGGCAACGCCTGGGTCCACAACAACGAGGACCCGCTGGACGAGCTGGAGCGCCGCATCGCTGGCGTCTGCATGCGCTACGGCATCGACTTCGACGCCGTGCGCCCACACCTGTTCTATTCGTCGGGCGCGGACCAGCGGCTTGTGGTCGCAGGGAAAGACGCCCAAGGCACCATCCGGCGCCACAAGATGGTGGCCGAAATCGAGGCGTTCATCCGCGACAACGGAATCGTGTTCTGGGCCTGCGACCCGTTCGTCTCCACCCATGACGGCGTGGCGGAAAACGCGAACGAAGAGGTCGAGAAGGTCATCGGCGTGTTCCGGGAGATCGCCCAGGCCACCGACTGCACCGTCGATCTCGTGCACCACACGGTGAAGAACCACTCGGGGAACAGCGAGGCCCGCGCCGGCGACATGAATGCTGCCCGTGGTGCCGGTGCCTTCATCGGTGCGGTGCGCGTGGCCTACACCCTGTCCTCCATGTCCGAGGACACGGCGGAAGCCCTCCACATCGAGGCCGAGGTGGCCGCGCGCCTCGTGCGCCTGGATGGCGCCAAGGGCAACTACGCGCCCAAGTCCTGGGAACCGCGCTGGTTCCAGTTGGAGAGCGTGTCCCTGCGGAACGGCACGGAGGGCGGCATCGACGATCCGCTGCTGGACGAAGACGGCGAAGGCCCGGCGGACACGGTGGGCGTGCACGTCCAGTTCGACATGGCGGCGGCCCGGCGCGACGCGGAGGACCGGCAGACCGAGAAGGCCAACGAGCGCGCCGCTGCCGACCTGGAGGCCATCGTGGACGCCATGCCGTCCGACGGGTGCCTCTTGACGGACGTGCTGGCCACCCTGCGCGACCGGTGGGGCGTGAAGGACAGCCAAGCCCGCGAGCGCATCGCCTCCGCCTTGCCAATCGGAGTAGAGGTGTCCGTCGGGGCCTACCTGTTCAAGGCGGAACGGACGCGACGGGACGAGCGCGCGCCGATCGAGCTGCGGAGACGGGCGCGGTCCGGATAGGGGCCGCCGCCCCTGTTTTAGCTCTCTTCTTGAGGCCTCCACAGCTCACAATCGAGTTGGGTAGCCGCGTGTCGAATGTCACCGGTCAGCCCGCTATTCTCGCCACCATAGTGCTTATCAAAGCACTCTCGGAGGAGCGGGAATATATGGGTTCGATCGATTTCATCACGGCTCAAGGTTTGTATGGCTACCAACAGCCTTTTGGCGTCTTGAGGATCCGAGGTGTCAAAGGGTTCTTTGTTTAATAGACGCTCACGTGCTTTTCGGTGAACTTGAGCGGAAGGCTTCACAGGGCACTGACCGACTCTAAGCCGATCAATTTGCGCCGTCTTCCTGGCTGGATAGCTTGTAGGCTCCTCTTCAAGTATAGCTATTGCTTCTTCTGGTCCGATTTTCGCGGACGCCATATAGTAATACAACGGCATCCATTTAGGTTGCACATGGCAAAGTTGCCGAATATACGCTTTGGGGTTGTGTACTTCTCTCTGCTCTATAAACGCAGCGATTAATTCCCTGTCGCTCAGCGGCACCCGGCCCATAGGGCCAGTCTCTGCGCCCACCGAGCCACGAATAGGTTCCACTTCTCCCACGAGCTTCAGCGCCGGTGCTCCAGAATCTTCGGAGAAATGCCCCTCACGTATGAATTTTAGCTTCGGCAACAACGCTTCATCAATGACAAATGAACCGCCCGGCCCTTTCACAACGCCATTGGATGTATCAAGAACGGCAGTATTATCAATTCCTATGTGGCGGATATGCCGCATAGTCTCCATCCATTTTCTTTCAATCCTATCATCTCTTTCTGAAAGGATTGTTAGCAATTCTGCGGTGTTGATACGCGATGAATAACCTACATACCTATAATATATATCTGCCGACTTGAGAGGATCATGGTTCTGAGTGCAGATTACTGGACGGTTTTCAGCTTGCCAGACGTATATAAGACCAACTGGCTTCCCGAATATATCGACGGTCTCCATCTGCCAGCGTATCGCAGGGGCAAAATGTTGATTAAGATACTGCGATATAACCGCTGGGTCCATTCTCTTAAAACTATCACTACTTAACCCGACAATATGCTTGCTCTCGTCGTGAACACCAAATACGAGATACCCTCCCCGATTGTTCGCAAACCCCGCGATCGTCCTCGCATATGCGGCGCGCGAATTCCAGCCAAATGTTTCCTTGAACTCGGTCCAATCATTCTCCTCAATTCCGATTGTTGGAGGGGTCCCATCTTGCGCATGCAATATCATTTTCGCTGCGCTTGGGTGCAAAGGATCTTCTTCAAGGAATTTGCGCCTCGCGACGGCTGGGTCGTCATAGTTGGCGAGAAAGGCAGCAAGTTGCGCATCTGTGGCCGCGGGAACATCGCCCTGGATGGCCCCGGACGCAATTTGACTGATTCTTGCTTGGTTGATCGCGCGCCCTGGGCGTGAAAAATAAGGATGGATGTCTTGTTTGCGGTACCGGCCTGTGGCCAGCATTGCCCTTACCAGCGAGACCTCCCAGTCGTCAAGTTTTGCATTCCGCTTCGCCACCGCACAAACCTCCTAATCTGCCCGCGCCTTATCTTGCGCTGATTGCACAATCTTCTGGCCAAATGACTTTTTGATAATTCCTAATGATCTCTTGCGCAACTCCAACGAAACTGTGCGACAAAATTTCTGTGTTTCTGTCTTCGTGACGTCGGCAGCACCGCCCGGAACTTGACGCCACGGCGCCGGTTGGGCTTCCATATGACGTGAACGCATAGTGAACAACATGGCGCGCGACGATGAGCACCAAGCGCGTTGACAGCCTAGGGCGCCTCGCCTACCACGACCTGACGATCCCGGTGAAATGCCGGGCTTGCGGCCACTTCGCCGAGGTGGAGCCGAGCAGCCTTATCCTGCGCTTCGGCTGGGCGACCGAGCCCGAGCACATCCCGTGGCGGTGCTCCGCGTGCGGGGCGCGGGGGCGTATGATCCTGGTGGGCCGCCCGGCCCGCATGCACCGGTCATGAAAGCTGATCGCGGAGCGCCACGATCTCTGCGTGCTCAATGACGCTCCCGGCGGGTCCGAGCTGCCGCACCTGCACGTTCGAAACGCCCCCTGCGACTACGTCAATCGCGAAGCTGGTGGCTCGTTCCTTAGCGTTGAACAGCACCGCCCCGGAAACCCCGCCGGTCCGCACTTGCCACGGCAGTTCGTCAGGATGCTCCTCCAGGTACCGGGTGGCGAGTTCGGCCTCCCGGTCGATAGGGGCTCCATCAGCTTCCCGCTTTTGGTACCCGCGCAGGGAGACCCCCAAGGCAAATGCGGCCTGCGGCTGGGTGAGCCCCAGACGCTCGCGCCACGCGATCAATTCTTGAGCGGTCATCGAATCGGCCCTATCTTTCCTGTGTGGCCTTCGGGCGGCGGTGGCACCCGCCGCCCTCCGGTCTAATCCTTAGTTCAGGAGGTTGAGCACCCGCTCAATGACCTCAAGAACGAGGATCAGAAGGGTGAGAAGCTTTCCGAGCATTCCCTTTTCTCCCTTCTGTGTGGCGGGGACGGCCCATCCGTCCCCTCCCGACCACGAGAATAGGTATAGCGCACTCAGTGCGTCATGACAAGGAAATCATGGCGCACTGAGTGCGCTTTTCTTTGTGCGCATCGTGGCCTGTTTGAGCATTCCGGGCGTTCCGGTGCATTCCGGTCGGGATGGCCGGAATGGAGCGTTCCGGTCGTTCCGGTGCGTTCCGATCGGAACGCTAAACGCTTGGTGTGTAAGGACAAAATGTCATGCTGCGGTGCATTCCGGTGCGTTCCGGTCCGGAACGCTCGAAACGGGCCGAAAAAACTCAATGAAATCAATAGTTCCGGTCGTTCCGGTCGTTCCGCCCCTAAAGGGGCACTCCGCTGGACCGGAACGCTCCGTGCCCAAGGTCTTTAGGTCTTCCCCCAAACCACCGGAACCGAAGTGGCCGCGATGAACTACGCGGCCACGAAGGTCTAAACGGACACAGCGGAACGCAGCGCATTCACAGGGGCCGGACAGAGGCCAAATCAACATCTCGTGCATAAACCATTTGGCCTTAACAACCTGTTGCGTTGGTCTGGGCTTTCGGTACCCTTGCGCTGGGTCTGGAAGGCGGAGGCGGACATGGACGACCGGTTCACGGGGTGCGATTGGTTTGCCGTGGTCTCGCATGTCGGTTTGGCGCAGTACGAGCTTGCGGCCAAGGAGCTGGAGCGCCAGCGGTACCGGGTGCTCGCCCCGCTGTGCCGGAAGGAGCGCAGGCACGCCGGCAAGACGGAGACGGTCACCAAGCCGCTGTTCGACCGGTACCTGTTTGCGGGGGTCCACCCCGGCCAGTCCTTCCGCCCGATCGTCAACACCCGCGGCGTGGCGTTCGTGGTGCGCGGGCTCAGTGGCGCCCCGTGCCGCGTCCCTCTGGCCGCCCTGCGGTGCATCCAGGACCGATGCGATGCCGATGGCGGCGTGGTCGACTTCACACCCGCCAAGCGCAAGACCGTCCAGTGGCAGAAAGACCAGCCTGTCCGCATCGTCGCAGGGCCGTTCACGGACTTCGTCGGGCTGTTCGCCGGGGCCTCGAAGGACGTGGTGCGCGTGGTCCTGGATCTCTTCGGGCGCGAGACCCTAGTATCGTTCGAGGATCAAGATGTTGTGCCTGTTGGCCCGGTCATGACGCAACATGCTGCTTGACAGGGTATTTGGGCTGCAGTAAGTTCCCCGTCACGCAGTGCCGTGACCTTCCAGTCACCCGGCACTGCGGTAGCCGTACAGCCCATCAAGTTTTTCGCCCAGCCCGCCCGGTTCGCCGCGGCGGGTTTTGTCGTCTCTGGGTTCCGGAGGGCGCCATGAACGATCCCCTGACCATCGCCTACATCTCCTTGGCCGTCCTGGTGTCAGTGCTGATCGGTATCGGCGTCTTGGCCGTGCTGACGTGGCGCGGTGTCCACCGGTCCATCGCCCGCATCTCGGAGCGGATGGAGGCTCGGCGGGCGGAGTTCGACCGGGGCGCCGGGCTGACGGGGCACCGCCTACCGCTCTGAGGGCACGCCAACCCGAAAAATCGGCGATCTATGACCTTTTTCATAGTTGACATGCCGTCACTGCCATGACCCGACCGAACGGGGTCGCGGGTCCTTCCCGGCGGCGGGGGAATACGGGTGGCAAAGGCGCGGTCATCGTCCAGGCATGAAAATTCCATAGGGGGGTTCCGCTTCCGGTTCGACCTTCCGGAGAGGTGTGAAGATGGCAACCCAAGCCGAGATCGCGGCGCACCTCGACCTGTCAGACCGCAGTGTCCGCGAGCTGAAAAACCGGGGCGTTTTCAACGCCAACGGGCGCGGGCAGATGGATCTCGACACCTGCCGGATTGCCTACATCCGGCACCTCCGGGAACGCGCCGCCGGCCGCGCTTCGGACGACGCCGAAGCGGAAGGCCTCGACCTCACGGCGGAGCGTGCCCGGCTGGCCCGGGAACAGGCCGACCACTACGCGATGAAGAACGCCGAGGCGCGCGGCGAGCTGGTCCGCGCCGGTGACTGCACCGCCGCGATGGTGTCGGTGATCGAGATGGCCAAGGCGAAGCTGATGCGCGTCCCGGCCAAGGTCGCCAAGTCTGATGGCCGCCTCAAGGATCGCATCGCCGATGCCCTGGAAGACGCACTGGACGAGCTGAGCATGGCTCGCGTCGAGGAAGAGATGGGCGGGGCCGGCAAGGATGGGGACGACGATGGCGACGAATGACGCGGTCCAGGTCCGCGGCCCGGTGCTGGCCGCGCAGGTCGCCCGCTGGCTGGCCGCCCTGAAGCCGCGCCGCCGGATGACCCTGTCGCAGTGGTCGAACAGCCGCGCCCGGCTGGAGGACGGCACCCGCTACCGCCCGTTCCCATTCCAGGTCGGCATCCAGGACGCCTTCACCGATCCTGAGGTCCGGCAGATCTCGGTTCTGAAGGCCAGCCGCATCGGCTACAGCCAGATCGTCAAGAACTTCATCGCCTACTGCGCCGATCAGGCACCCAGCCGGGTGCTGGTTTACCAGCCGACCATCGACGACGCCGAGGATTTCGCCAAGGACGATGTCGCCAAGCTGATGCTCTGGCCGGCGGTGCGCCGCCTGTTCTCGACCAAGACGCGGGACAGCAACAATACGATCCGCTCCAAGCGCTTCCCCGGCGGCTGGATCAAGATCAAGGGGGCGAACAGCCCGAAGGAGTTCCGCCGCATCACCGCCGACAAGGTGATCCTGGAGGAGGTGGATGGCTACCCCCTGACTGCCGGCATTGAGGGCGATCAGGTCGGGCTGGCCTTCAAGCGCTGCCTGACCTCCGATGAGCCGCTGAAGGCCGCCGGCTCCACCCCGACCGTGAAGGGGACGAGCAAGATCGAGGCGCTGTTCCTGCAGGGCACCCAGGAGCATCGCTACGTGCCCTGCCCCCACTGCAAAGAGATGCAGATCCTGGTGTTCGGCAACGGCACCGGGCCGGGCATCCGCTGGGAGCCGAAGGAGGCACCGACCAAGGCTTGGTACGTCTGCGTCAATGGCTGCGTCATCGAGGAGGACGCTAAGGCCGGGATGGACGAGCGCGGCGAGTGGCGGGCGCACGCCCCGCAGAATTGGCCGCACCGCTCCTTCCACGTCTGGGCCGGCTACAGTCAGTTCGCCGGCGCGTCCTGGCTGGAGATCGCCAAGGAGTTCGTCACCGTCCGCAAGGACCCGAACAAGCTGCGCGTCTTCGTCAATCAGGTGCTCGCCGAAACCTACGAGGTGCGCGGCGAGGCCCCGGCGTGGCGCCAGCTCTACGACCGCCGTGAGGATTACCAGGGGGTTCCCGTCGGCGGGCTGGTCCTGACCGGCGGCGTCGACGTCCAGAAGAACCGTGTCGAGATCTTCGTCTGGGCCTGGGGCGCTGACTGGCAGTGCTGGTTGGTTGACCACATCGTGATCCCCGGCAACCCGTACGAGGCCACGGTCTGGGACGAGGCCGATCAGGCCATCCTGGGCCGTTGGCGCCACGCCTCGGGTGTGGATCTGGCGCTGTCCAAGGTCGGCGCCGACACCGGTTTCGCCACGACCCAGGTCGAGGCTTGGAGCCGCAAGCATCCCGGCTTGGTCATCCCGGTGAAGGGCGCCACCAGCCTTGGCGCGCCATCGTTCGCGTGGTCCAACGTCCGTGAGGTTGCCCCCAACGGCAAACGCCGGAAACGTGGTCTCCGCCTCGGCATGATCGGCGGCCACGCCCTGACGCTGGAGTTGTACGGCAAGTTGAGCCTGCAGCCGCCGACCGACGAGGAGCGGGCCGCCGGCGCCGGGCACCCGGCCGGCTTCATCCATCTGCCCAAGCTGGCGACCGAGGAGGTGTGCAAGCAGCTGGTCGGCGACCAGTGGATGGAGGACCGCGGGGAATGGAAGCAGGTCCACGCCACCGAGGCCCTGGACGGCTGGAAATACGCCCGCGCCTGCACCATCGCCATGGGTATGGAACGCTGGACCGCGGCCCGGTGGGCCGGGCTGGCGGACGAGTTCCCTCGGCCAACCGTCAAGCCAGTCGAGATCGGAGCCGCTGCGTCGACGTCGATGCCGGCCGTGCAGACCGCCTCAATTCCCGGGCCAACCGTCAAGCGCCGCCGTATCCCCATGCCCAAGGCGACCTACGCCGACGATCTGTCTCTGTGAGGACCCCATGGCCGATCTCGCCACCCTTCAGGCCCGGCTTGCCGAGGCCGAGGACGCCTTGCATCGCCTGAATATCGGCGATCGGGAAACCCGCATCACCTACGACGGCAAGACGACTGAGTATGCCGACGCGCCGAAGCTGGAGCGTTACATAGCCGAACTCCGGTCGCGGATTGACCGCCTGTCCGGGAAGCCCCGCCGCCCGCTGTACGTGAGTTTCTGATGCGCAACGCTGTCCAGATCCTCGACCGGCACGGGAACCCAATGCCCGCGCCGCGCCGCCGCGCCGCGTCCGACACGTCGTATGACGGCGCGTCGATGACGTCGCGCGAACTGGCGTCTTGGCAGGCCTTGGCGACATCGGCGGACGCCGAGTTGCTGCCGGAGCTGTCCACGCTGGTGGCCCGGTCGCGCGACCTGTCCCGCAACAACGGGATCGCGTCCAGCGGCATCCAGGCCATCCTTGACAATGTGGTTGGTATCGGGCTTCGCCTGAACTCGACGCCCGATTACAGGGCGCTGGGCAGGGATAAAGCCTGGGCGGATGCTTGGAGCGCCAGCGTTGAGGCGAAGTGGCGCGCCTGGGCGGAAACAACAGATTGCGACGCCGCCCGAACCCTGAACTTCGCCGGCCTGACAATGCAGGTCGCCCGCGCCGGCCTGCTCAATGGCGAAGGGTTGGCGTTGCCGCTCTGGCTGCCGAGCCGCGACAGGAAGTACGCCACCAGCATCCAACTGGTGGAGGCGGACCGCCTGTCCAACCCACTCGGTCAACAGGACAGCGCCACGCTGCGCGGCGGCATCGAAATTGACCGGTACGGCGCCCCGCAGGCCTATTGGGTCCGCAACAGCCACCCCGGCGATCTGCTGACTTGGGACCCGGGCCTGTATCAGTGGACGAAGGTTCCGGCTTTCACCCATTGGGGCCGGCGTCAGGTGATCCACGTCCATGATCGCGAGCGGACCGGCCAGAGCCGCGGCAAGCCGCTGCTGAGTTCGGTCCTGGCGCAGTTCAAGACGCTGGACCACTACAGCAAGGCCGAACTCCAGGCGGCAGTGGTGAACGCGATGATCGCAGCGTTCATCAAGAGCACGGAATCGATCGATGACCTGAAGGAGTTGTTCGGGGGGCCGGATGAATACCTTGCGGCCCGAGCCGAGCACGCGGTCCGGCTGAAAGCTGGCGCGGTCCTGCCGCTGTTCCCTGGCGACGAGGTGCAGCCCTTCACCCCGGCCCGGCCCGCCGCGGCCTTCGACGCCTTCACCAAGTCGGTGCTGCGCCACATCAGCGCCGGCCTGAACATCCCCTACGAAATCCTGATGAAGGATTTCACCCAGACCAACTACAGCAGCGCCCGCGCCGCTCTGCTGGAGGCGTGGCGGTTCTTCAATGGGCGCCGTCAGTGGCTGGGCACCTATTGGGCGTCGCCGGTCTTCGAGCTTTGGCTGGAGGAGGCGGTGAACCTCGGCGAAGTCGAGGCGCCGGATTTCTACCAGAACCGCTACGCCTACTCGCGCTGCCGCTGGATCGGCGCCGGCAAGGGCTGGGTCGATCCGGTCAAGGAGGCGCAGGCCGCCAAGCTGCGGATGGAGATCGGCGTCTCCACCCTGGAAGATGAGTGCGCCGAACAGGGCAAGGATTGGCGCGAAGTGATGGAGCAGCAAGCGAGCGAACAGGCCGAGCGCCGTCGGCTCGGCCTGCTTCTGCCTGCTCAGGCGACCAAGCCGAACAGTGCCGCAGGCGATCAGCCGGCGCCCGACGATCAGACCGGAGACGAATGATGCTTCTGATGCCCGAACCCGGTCCGGCCCTGTTGGCGCCGGCCTGGGTGCCGCGCGCCGCCGCCGTGGTCGGTGTGAGCGGAGAACCGCCCAAGGGGGCCGTCTACATCGGCGACATCAGTGCGGGAAGCCGACCGTACGAGGTCTTCAACGGCGTGGCGGTGATCGGTATCTCCGGTGTCATCGTGCCGACCTACTGGTACATCGGGTCGCCCTACGTCACCGGCTGCAACGGCCTGCGCCTGCAACTCTCCATGGCCTTCGAGGACCCCGCCGTCCGCGCCATCGCCTTGGTGGTGAACAGCGGCGGCGGCCTCGTCAGCGGCGTCGCCGATCTGGCCGATTGGATCACGGAGGCCAAGGCCGCGGCGGGCAAGCCGGTGGTCGCCATCCTGGCCGAGTTCGCCTATTCGGCGGCTTACTGGCTGGCCAGTGCAGCGGACACCATCAGCGTGCCGCGCACCGGCGGCGTCGGGTCCATCGGCGTCATCATGGTGCACTGGGACCTCAGCGCCGCGCTGAAGGAAGTCGGCATCAAGGCGACGATCATTGCCGCCGGCGACCGCAAGGCCGATGGCAACTCCTACGAGCCGCTGCCCGATGAGGTCCGGGATCGCTGGCTGGCGGAATGCGAGGACATCCGTCGGCTGTTCGCCTCCTCCGTGGCCCGATATCGCTCCGCCGCAGGCGCTTCACTCGACACCGATACCGTCCTCGCCTCGCAGGCCAGGACCTGGGAAGGCCCGGCGGGGACGGTGGAGGCGGTTAAGTCCGGCTTCGCCGACGCCGTGCTCGCGCCCGAACAAGCCTTCCGCGCGCTTCTCGACACCCTCACCACCTGATGGAGCTTTCCATGAAGAACCTGTTCGCCCACCTCATGGGCGACGCCAAGCCGGCGGCGGCCACGCCGCCCGCGTCCCCCGCGTCGCCGGAGGCATCGACCCCGGAGAAGCCCGCCGCCGCGGCGCCGACTGGCGGGGCCGCGGCGGGGGAGGCCGCCCAGCCCCCCGGAGACAAGCCCGCCGCGCCGCAGACGTCCGCCGACGATGCGGCGGCCCGTGCCCGGCAGGACGAGCGCGCACGTTGCGCGGCCATCTTCGCCGACCCCGCCGCCGCCGGGCGCGTCGCCAGGGCCGCCACTCTGGCCTTCAAAACCGATCTCACGGCCCGACAGGA
>NZ_WHOR01000429.1:0-2826 GCF_013340925.1 Azospirillum formosense | reverse complement strand
GGGGCGGTGGGACGGGGGAGGCAATTTTCCCAATCTGGACTTCCCCCGTCCGGAAACCACCGCTATGGCGCGAACCCTGGCATGCGCGGGCGCTCACCGCCCCTTGAACACCGGCTTGCGTTTCTCCAGGAACGCCCGGTAGCCCTCGCGGAAATCCTCCGTGCCGAAGCAGTGGTAGCATTCGGCGATCTCCGCCTCCGACAGCGGGGCGGGGTCGGACAGGCGGCGGACGAACTGCTTGTGCAGCCGGGCGGCCAGCGGCGCTCCCCCGGCGATGCGTTCGCAGGTCGCGGCGATCTCGCCCTCGAAGGCGTCGTCGGCCACGAGGCGGTGGACCAACCGCTTGTCCTTGGCCTCCTCCGCGCCGAAGACGCGGCCCTCCAGCAGGATCTCCAGCGCCGCCGGGCCGCCCGCGATGTCGTGGAGCAGCTTCAGCTCGGGCAGCGCCATGGAGATGCCGAGCCGGCTGACCGGCACGCCGAAGCGGCTGCCAACGGTGCAGACCCGCAGGTCGCAGGCCAGCGCCACGGCCAGCCCGATGCCGCAGCAGGCGCCCTGGATGGCCGCCAGCGTCGGGTGGGGCAGATCGCGCAGCAGGGTCAGCCCCTCGTCCATCAGCACGCCGTAGTCGGCGCCCTGCTCGGGGCTGTTGCGCTCCGTCTCGAATTCGGAGATGTCGGCGCCGGGGCTGAAGGCCCGCCCGCCGGCCCCGCGCAGCACCACCGCGCGCACCGTCCCGTCGGCGCCGAGCCGGCGCAGCAGCGGGATCAGCGCCAGCCACATCGGCTTGTCGAAGGCGTTCAGCCTGTCGGGGTTGCTGAGGGTCAGCGTGGCGACGACGCCGTCGCGGGTCAGGGTCACGGTGCCGGCCATGTCCTGTCGGGCTCCCCATCCATTCGGTTGCGTATGGGGCAGACCACAAACACCCGGCGCCCCGTTCCGTCAAGGACTTCCCGAAAGCCGCATCGGCGCTGGACCCCAGGGCCGCGGGTCCCCATAGTTCGTAGCCGGGACTTCACCGGACGGGAGACGACGCCGCGATGCGAACGGGAATAGCCGCCCTTACCCTGGCTGCCGCCCTCATAAGCACTCCCGCGCTGGCGGCGAAGGATGAGCTGGTGATCGGCATGACCCAGTTCCCGTCCAACTGGCACCCCTCCATGGAAGCGATGATGGCGAAGAGCTACGTCCTGTCCATGGCGCGCCGGCCCTTCACCGCCTACGATCCCGACTGGCGGCTGACCTGCCTGCTCTGCACCGAGCTGCCGGCGCTGGAC
Source organism: Azospirillum formosense (assembly GCF_013340925.1). Classification (GTDB taxonomy): domain Bacteria; phylum Pseudomonadota; class Alphaproteobacteria; order Azospirillales; family Azospirillaceae; genus Azospirillum; species Azospirillum formosense. The sequence goes on along the minus strand of NZ_WHOR01000429.1, from coordinate 1,549 downwards.
AAGGGCACCGCGGAGGTCGAGACGCGGGCCGACGGCAAGAAGGGCATCAAGGTCACCTACACCATCAACCCCAAGGCGACCTGGGGCGACGGCACGCCGGTGACGACCGAGGACGTGCTGTTCACCTGGGCGGTCGGCAAGCACCCGCAGAGCGGGTACAGCAACTTCGACCTGTTCGCCCGCGACATCGTGGCGATCGACGCCAAGGACGAGCGCACCTTCACCATCCACCGCGACAAGGCGGTGTGCAGCTACGCCGAGATCAACGACTTCGAGATCCTGCCCGCCCATCTGGAGCGCGCGGTGTTCGAGGCCGACCCGGCGACCTACCGCAACCGCTCCAAATACGAGACCGACACGACGAACCCCGGCCTGTGGTTCGGCCCCTACCGCATCGCCCAGGTCGAGCCGGGCAGCCATGTGGTGCTGGAACCGAACCCGACCTGGTGGGGCGCGAAGCCGGCCTTCAAGCGGGTGATCGTGAAGTCCATTGAGAACACCGCCGCGCTGGAGGCCAATCTGCTGGCCGGGCAGGTCGACATGGTGCCGGGGGAGACCGGCCTGCCGCTCGATCAGGTGCTCGCCTTCGAGAAGCGGCACGGCAGCCGCTACAACGTCTTCTACAAGCCCGGCCTGTTCTTCGAGCATGTCGAGCTGAACCTCGACAACCCGGCGCTGGCCGACGTGCGGGTGCGCCGGGCGCTGCTCCACGCCATCGACCGCGAGGCGATCTCCAAGCAGCTCTACGACGGCCGGCAGCCGGTCGCCCACAACGAGATCAGCCCGCTCGACCGCGTGCACGCGCCGGGCTATCCGACCTACGCCTTCGACCCGGCGCTTGCGGCCAAGCTGCTGGACGAGGCGGGCTGGAGCGAGCGGCGCGCCGGGGTGCGCCACAACGCCAAGGGGGAACGGCTGTCACTGGAGATCATGACGACCGCCGGCAACCGCTCCCGCGAGGTGTTGCAGCAGGTGCTCCAGGCGCAATGGCGGCAGGCGGGGATCGAGGTGCGCATCGTCAACGAGCCGGCCCGCGTCCTGTTCGGCGACACGCTGGAGAAGCGCCGCTTCAAGTCGATGGCGCTGTTCGCCTGGATCAGCGCGCCGGAAAACATCCCGCGCACCATCCTGCATTCCAGCATGATCCCGACGGAGGCCAACAACTGGGCGGGCCAGAACTACACCGGCTACCGGAACCCGGAGATGGACAAGGTCCTGGAGGACCTGGAGCATGTCTGCGAGCCCGACGCCAACCGCGCGCTGTGGGCGAAGCTGCAGACGCTCTACGCCCAGGACCTGCCGAACCTGCCGCTGTTCTTCCGCGCCGATCCGTTCATCCTCCCGCCCTGGCTGGAGGGCGTGGTACCGACCGGGCATCTGGATTCCAGCACGCTGTGGATCGAGACGTGGAAGGCGAAGGAGTGAGAAAAGTCATACCGGCGATTGCCCCCACCCCGGCCCTCCCCCGCTCTCGGCGGACCAAAGGTCCGCCTGCCGCGTCAGCGCAAACCTTTGGTTTGCGCGAGAGCTGTGCAGGGGAGGGTGCCTT
>NZ_WHOR01000428.1:0-2864 GCF_013340925.1 Azospirillum formosense | reverse complement strand
GTCGGGAGGGGGGCACCACCGCAACCACCTCCCCACCCCGCCGTTACTTCATGTTGATGATGATCGTCTTCTTGTGGGTGAAGTGCTCCAGCATCGCTTCCAGCGAGGCTTCCTTGCCCAACCCCGACGACTTCACGCCGCCGTAGGACAGGTTCGGCTGCACGACCAGATTCTGGTTAACCTGGACGAATCCGGCCTCCAGCCGGTGCACCGCGTCCATCGCCACCTTCAGGTCGCGCGTCCAGATCGTCGCCGCGAGGCCGTATTCGGTGTCGTTGGCCTGGGCGATGACCTCTTCGTAATCGGTCCAGCGGATGACGCAGCAGACCGGGCCGAAAATCTCCTCCTGCGCGATGCGGTCGCTGTTCTTCACGCCGGTGAAGATGTGCGGCTGCACGTACAGGCCCTTGGTCAGTTTCGGATCGGACGGCATGGCCGAGCAGACATGCGGCGTCGCCCCGCCCTCCTTGCCGATGGCGATGTAGCTCTGCACCCGGTCGAGCTGCTGCGGCGAGACGATGGTGCCGATGTCGGTCGACTCGTCGAGCGGGTCGCCCATCTTCATGGCGTTTACCTTCTCCTTCAGCTTCTCCACGAAAGCGTCGTGGATGCTGTCATGGACGAAGATGCGCGACGACGCGGTGCAGCTCTGGCCCTGGCGGGTGAAGCGCATGCCGGCGATGGCGCCCGCGATGGCCTGATCCAAATCGGCGTCGCCGCAGACGATCATCGGGCTCTTGCCGCCCAGCTCCAGGGTCACCGGGATCAGCTTCTCGGCGGCGGTCTTGTAGACGATCTTGCCGGTCTCGACCGAGCCGGTGAAGGTCACCTTCTTGACATCCTTGTGCGCCACCAGCGGGGCGCCGCATTCCGGACCGTAGCCCGACAGGATGTTCACCACCCCGGCCGGGATCACCGTGTTGATGAGCTGCACGACGCGGAGCACGGCCAGAGGCGCTTCCTCCGCCGACTTCACCACCACGGCGTTGCCCGCCACCATCGCCGGGGCGATCTTCAGCGCCATCAGCAGCAGCGGCACGTTCCACGGGATGATCGCGCCGACCACGCCCACCGGCTCGCGCACCGTCATGGTCAGCATCGACGGGTTGAAGGGGATGGTTTCGCCCTTCAGTTCCGGCGCCAGACCGCCGAAGAAGACGAAGGCGTCGGAGAGGACGCCGGCCTCGACGCGCGATTCGGTGCGCAGCGCCTTGCCGGTCTCCAGAGCGATCAGCTTGGCGATTTCCTCCTTGTGGGCGTCGAGCACGCGCCCGCACTCGGCGACCAGCTTGCCGCGCTCGCGCACCGGGCGCTTGGCCCATTCCTTCTGCGCGGCCACCGCAGCGGCCACCGCGGCGTCGACGTCCGTCGCCTCGCCGAAGGCGGCCTCGGCCACCGTCTCGCCGGTCGCCGGATTTACGACGGGGAAGCCCTTGCCGGAGGAGGCCGGGCGGAACTCGCCGCCGAAGAAATGCTTGCCCGACAGCTCCCTGGCGAGCGCGAAGGGGTCGAGCTGGAGGTCGGTGCTGACGCTCATGTCGAAAAGGTCCTCGTGTGTATCGGGTCGGTTATCGTTGTTTTCGGGTATCGTCGGCGCTCAGGCGCGGGCGTCTTCGATGACCTTGCCGTCGTTGGGCAGGCTGCCGGGGGCAGCGAACTCCACGACACCCTTCAATTTGGTGACGGCGGCCAGAGTTTCACGCACCGACGCCGCCAAAGCCTCGCCGGACTCGGGCGACTCGCAGCGCAGGGTCATGGTGTCGTTGGCGTCCTCCCGCCCGACGACGAGGCGGGCCTTGCCGATCTGCGGGTGGCGGCGCAGCACCTCGGCGATCTGCTGCGGGTGGACGAACATGCCCTTGACCTTGGTGGTCTGGTCGGCGCGGCCCATCCAGCCCTTCAGCCGCATGTTGGTGCGCCCGCAGGGGCTTTCGCCGGGCAGCACGGCGGACAGGTCGCCGGTGGCGAAGCGGACCAGCGGATAGGCTTGGTTGAAGGTGGTGACGACGACCTCCCCCACCTCGCCCGCCGGCACGGGATCGCCGGTGCCGGGGCGGACGATCTCGACGATCACCCCCTCCTCCACCACCAGCCCGGCGCGGGCCGTCGTCTCATAGGCGACGAGGCCGAGATCGGCGGTGCCGTAACTCTGGTAGGCGGCGATGCCGCGCCCCTCGTAATAGGCGCGGGCGTCCGGCAGGAAGGGGCCGCCGGTCAGATGGCCGATCGCGATGGAGGACAGGTCCAGCCCCAGCTCGTCGCCCTTTTCCAGGATGATCTTCAGGAAGTCGGGCGTGCCGATGTAGGCCCGCGGCTTCAGATGGGCGGCCACCTGGGCCTGCATCTCCGTGTTGCCGACGCCGGCGGGGATGACCGCGCAGCCCAGCGCGTGCGCCCCCGTCTCGAACATCGAGCCGGCGGGGGTCAGGTGGTAGGCGAAGCAGTTCTGCACGAGGTCGCCGCCGCGGATGCCCGAGGCGTAGAGCGCCCGCGCGGTGCGCCAGGGGTCCGTGCCGTGGGCCTCCGGATCGTGGATCGGACCGGGCGAGGCGAAGACGCGGGCCAGCCGACCGATGGCGACGGTGGTCATTCCACCGAAGGGCGGTGCCTCCTTCTGCAAGGCGATCAGGTCCGACTTGCGGGTGACCGGCAGGGCGGCGAGCGCCGCGCGGTCACGGACGGCGGCGGGGTCCACATCGGCCAGCAGGCGGGTGAAATAGGGCGCATTCGCCTTGGCGTGGGCGATCTGCGCCGGCAGCGCCGCGAACAGCTCCGCCTCGCGCCGGTCGGGGGAGCGGGTTTCGAGTTGATCGTAAGTGTCGGACACCGATGCCTCCCGGCTGTTTTTCTTGGGGTGTCGTGGT
>NZ_WHOR01000427.1:0-2873 GCF_013340925.1 Azospirillum formosense | reverse complement strand
TCCACTCGTTGTTCTTCTGTTTCTTAATCTCTTCTTTTTTTTTTTCAAAAAAAAAGGCGCAATACGATTTCCCCCTTTGTCGGGGGGGCGGGGGAATGTATAAAAGAGACGGTTCCACCCCCCCCCCCGGCGAGGGGGGGGGGGGAGGGGGAGGGGGCAAACGCCGCCCACGCGACTCGTCCTCGGCCCCCAACCATCCTGGCTGGGCGTCGCCTTCCCCTTCGGCCGCCTCGACTGCGACAAGCTGGAAGCGCTCGCCGCCCTCACCCACGAGATCCGCATCACCCCCTGGCGCGCCCTGCTGCTGGCCGCCCCGCAGGACGACGCCGCGAACACAGCAAAAACCCTCGGCGGCATCCTCGACCACCAAGACATCCGCCTGAAGCTCACCGCCTGCAGCGGCGTCACCGGCTGCGACGTCGGCACCACCGACACCCACGCGGACGGCCTGTCCATCGCGGCGCGCGCGGCGGGCTTGCTGGAGGCGGTGCGGATGGTGCATGTCTCCGGCTGCGCGAAGGGCTGCGCCCATCCCGGTGCGGCGGATGTCACGCTCACCGCGCGGGAAGGCGTCTACGACGTCGCGCTGAACGCCGCGCCCGGCGGCACGCCCTGGCGGTCCGGCCTGACACCGTCCGAGGCCGTCACCGCCGTGGCCGATTTGTCTGTTGAGGAGTTGTCCCGTGTCCGCTGAGCCGCTTTACGACTACATCCGCGATGGAGCGGCCATCTACCGCCAGTCCTTCGCCACCATCCGGGCGGAGGCCGACCTGTCGGCCATCCCCGACGACCTGAAGGCGGTGGCGGTGCGCGTCATCCACGCCTGCGGCATGGTGGACGCGGCCCGGGACCTGATGTTCTCCCCCGACGTCGGGACGGCGGCGCGGGCGGCTCTGCGGGGCGGCGCGGCAATCCTCTGCGACAGCGAGATGGTCGCCCACGGCATCACGCGGGCGCGCCTGCCGGCCGACAACGCCGTCGTCTGCACGCTGCGCGACCCGGCGGTGCCGGAGCTTGCCAAACAGATCGAAAACACCCGCTCCGCCGCCGCACTGGAGCTGTGGGTGCCCCGGCTGGCCGGCTCCGTCGTCGCCATCGGCAACGCGCCGACCGCCCTGTTCAAGCTGCTGGAGATGATCCGCGACGGCGCGCCGAGGCCGGCGGCGGTGCTGGGCTTCCCGGTCGGCTTCGTGGGTGCGGCGGAAAGCAAGGACGCGCTGGCCGAGGCGCCCTTCGGCCTGCCCTTCCTGGCGATCAAAGGTCGGCGCGGCGGCAGCGCCATGGCGGCGGCGGCGGTCAACGCCCTGGCGAGCGACGTGGAATAATGAGCAACGAATCCAAGACCACCGGCATCTCCACCGGCACCCTCTATGGCGTCAGCGTCGGCCCCGGCGATCCGGACCTGATGACCGTGCGCGCCATGCGCACCATCGGCGCCTGCCCGGTGGTCGCCTATTTCTGCAAGCGCGGCACCTCCGGTCAGGCCCGGCGCATCGCCGACGGCTGCATCACGGCGGAGCATATCGAACTGCCGATGGTCTATCCGGTGACGGTGGAATTGCCGCCCAGCCACCCCGACTATGGCCGCCAGATCGAGGCCTTCTTCGACGAGTCCGCCGAGCGGCTGGCCGAGCATCTCGCCGCCGGGCGCTCCATCGCCGCGCTGAACGAGGGCGACGCCTTCTTCTATGGCAGCTTCATGCATCTGTTCCTGCGGCTGGCCTCGCGTTTCCCGACGGAAGTGGTGCCGGGCGTGACCTCGATGATGTGCAGCGCCTCGCTGCTGCCGCGCCCCTTGACCCTGCGCGACGACGTGCTGTCGGTGATCCCCGGCACGCTGGGGGAGGAGGCGCTGTTGCGCGCGCTGCGCAACGCCGACGCCGCGGTCATCATGAAGCTGGGCCAGAACCTGCCGAAGGTCCGCCGCGCCGTCGAGGCCGCCGGGCTGGCCGACCGCGCCTGGTACATCGAGCGGGCAAGCATGGCGGACCAGCGGGTCATGCCCTTCCGCGAGGCGCCGGACACCGCCCCCTACTTTTCGCAGATCGTCATCCCCGGCGAGGGGCTGAGGCGATGACGGGATGGTTGAAGGTCATCGGGCTCGGCCCCGGCACCGAGGACTGGCTGACGCCGGAGGCCCGGCGCGATCTGGCGGAGGCGACCGACCTCGTCGGCTATTTCCCCTATGTGGACCGCGTGCCCCCGGGGCCGCAGGTGCGCCACGCCTCCGACAACCGGGTGGAGCTGGACCGCGCCCGCCACGCCCTTGAACTGGCGGCGGAAGGCCGCCGGGTGGCGGTGGTGTCGGGCGGCGACCCCGGAATCTTCGCCATGGCCGCCGCGGTGTTCGAGGCGCTGGACGATCCGGCGGCGCCCGCGGCGTGGCACCGCGTGCCGCTGTCCGTCGATCCCGGCATCTCCGCGATGCAGGCGGCCGCCGCGCGGGCCGGCGCCCCGCTCGGCCATGATTTCTGCGCCATCTCGCTGTCCGACAATCTGAAGCCGTGGGAGGTGGTGCTGAAGCGCCTGCGTCTGGCGGCGGAGGCGGATTTCGTGATCGCGCTCTACAACCCGATCAGCCGCGCCCGCCCCTGGCAACTCGGCGCCGCCTTCGACGCGCTGCGCGACCTCCGCTCGGCGGAGACGCCGGTGATCCTCGCACGAGCGGTCGGCCGCCCCGACGAGGCGCTGACGATCACGACGCTGGGCGCGGTGGACGCGGCGCAGGCCGACATGCGGACCTGCGTCATCATCGGCGCCTCGCACACCCGGCTGGTGCCGCGCGAGGGTGCGCAGCCGTGGGTCTACACGCCGCGCAGCTATGCGGTGCGGGGGTGAGGGCGGTGTCGCCGACCGTTGCCCCCACCCTAACC
>NZ_WHOR01000426.1:0-2902 GCF_013340925.1 Azospirillum formosense | reverse complement strand
GCTGGCCGGCGTGTCCGGCGACACCAACGCGCGCATCTTCTGTCACAGCCTGGAGGCCGAGGTCGTCTCGGTGGCCGGGCTGTACCGCGTCAGCGAGGATTTCGGGAACGACGTGCTGAAGAAGCCGGTGCAGATCTTCCTGCGCGACGGCTATCTTCACATGGAGCCCCAATGATGACGCTTTTGAGCGCTTTCTGTCGAACGGCCCTCTGTGCGAGGACGGTGTCACGCAAAGCGTGCCCGGCACAGGCCCCGATCTGCGTAACCCGGTAACCGGACCTTGGCGGCAACATTTAGGAACGTGGGAGAAGCTCCGTTGGGCAAGATCATCGTCATGACTTCCGGCAAGGGCGGCGTCGGCAAGACGACCTCCTCCGCCGCTTTCGCGACCGGACTCGCCTTGCGCGGCTTCAAGACGGTCGTCATCGATTTCGACGTCGGGCTGCGCAACCTCGACCTCATCATGGGCTGCGAGCGGCGCGTGGTGTTCGACTTCATCAACGTCATCAACGGCGAAGCGAAGCTGAGCCAGGCGCTGATCAAGGACAAGCGCATCGACAACCTGTCGATCCTGCCGACCTCGCAGACCCGCGACAAGGACGCCCTGACCCGCGAAGGCGTGGAGAAGGTCCTGAACGAACTGTCCAAGGACTTCGACTACATCGTCTGCGACAGCCCGGCGGGCATCGAGCGGGGGGCGCTGATGGCGCTGTACTTCGCCGATCACGCGGTGATCGTGACCAACCCGGAAGTCTCCTCGGTGCGCGACAGCGACCGCATCCTCGGCGTGCTGGCCTCGCGCTCGCGCCGGGCGGAGCAGGGCCTGGAACCGGTGACCCAGCAGCTTCTCCTCACCCGCTACGACCCGGAGCGGGTGGAGCGCGGCGAGATGCTGAAGGTCGACGACGTGCTGGAGATCCTGGCGATCCCGCTGCTCGGCGTGATCCCGGAGAGCCAGGCCGTGCTGCGCGCCTCCAACGTCGGCATGCCGGTCATCCTCGACGAGGCGTCCAACGCCGGCCAGGCCTATCTGGACGCGGTTTCCCGCTTCCTGGGCGAGGACATCGAGCACCGCTTCGTCACGCCCCAGAAGAAGGGCCTGTTCAGCCGCCTCCTCCGGAGGTCCGCATGAGCATCTTCAGCTTTTTCCGCTCCGCCCCGCGCGCGTCGGCGGTCCAGGCCAAGGAACGTCTCCAGATCGTCATGGCGCACGAGCGCGCCGGGCGGACGGGGCCGGACTATCTGCCGATGCTCCAGCAGGAGCTGCTGGCGGTCATCGCCAAGTACATCGACATCGACCAGAACAAGGTCGAGGTCAAGCTGGACCGCGGCGGCGACTGCTCGACGCTGGAGCTGAACATCGAGCTGCCGGCCCGCGAAGCCGCCGCCAAGGCGCTGAAGGAAAGCGCCAAGCTGGCGGTGGCCGGCAACCGTCCGGCGGCGTCCAAGGACGGCGACGAGTCCGATGCGGTCAAGCTGGCCGCCGGCGGCTCGCTGACCAACGGCGGGGTCAAGAAGCGCCGCTGAGAGTCGCGCGATCCGAGACAAATCCCGCCGCAGCCGGCCCGCTGCGGCGGGATTTTTTCATGCCCGCCGGGACGCTGCCTGCGCGGTCATAGGCCGCAGCTCCTTGCCGGGCTGGACTTCCGTGCGGGTTTACCTCCGCCGTTCGAAGAGGTATCAACGGATTTGAGCCCGTCAGGGACCGGCCCTCACGGGTCAAACCCTCCCCGGGCGTCGTCGCGGCAGTGAGGGAGTGGCGGCCGATGTTCTTCGAATGCTCGCGGCTGATCGACGGCAACCAGCCGCGCCTGTCCAACGGCATCACCGTGACCGACGTCGACGGTGACGGGGCATTCGAACTGGTGGTCACGGGCTACGCCACCAACAACCTCATCCTCAAATGGGACGGCTCCCGGCTGGTGGACATCGCCGGGCCGCTGCTGGCCGACGCTTCGGGCTGCGCGGTCGCCATCGCCGCCGCCGACGTGGACGGCGACGGGCGTGAGGAGTTGTACGTCCTGAACTCCGACCGGGCGAGCGGGCCGAAGGAGATGGGCGACCGGCTGTTCGCGTGCTTCGGCAAGCATTGGCTCGACCTGCTGGCCCAGCCGGAGAATGCTGGCATGGCCAACCGCGTCGCCGGGCGATCGGTAATCGCCATGGACCGGCACGGCCACGGCCGCTACGGATTCGTCGTTGCGGCGGACGGCGGCCCCTTCCGCCTGTTCGAACTCAGCCGGCGCGGGCGGCTTGAGGACGCGGCGGAGGACGCGGGCATCGACCTGATCGGTGCCGGGCGCGGGCTGCTCGCCCTGCCGTTCCTGTCCGACCGCGTGGACCTGTTCGCCTGCAACGAGGGCGGGCCGAACTTCCTGTTCCGCAACCTGGGTGACGGCACCTACGAGGAGATCGCCGAGGAGCGGGGAGTCGCCGATTCGCGATTCGCCGGCCGGGCGGTGGCCGCTGTGGATGGGCCGGGTTACGGGGGGTTCGGGCTGCTGGTCGGCGCCTGGGAGGGGCCGCAGCGCCTGTTCGTCCAGCGCTCCGGCGGCGGCTTCGTGGACGAGGCCGATCCCGAGATGTCCTTTCCGGGCCGGGTATCCAGCGTGATCGCCGCCGATTTCGACAACGACGGCTATGAAGAGCTGTTCTCCAACCTGCACGGCGAGCCCAACCGCCTGTTCGGCTGGCGTGACGACCGCTGGCAGCCCATCGACCTCGGCGACGCGCTGGAGCCCAAGGGGCTGGGGACCTGTCTCTCATACCCCTCTGACGCTCCCGACGATCTACCCCGCGTACGTCTCGGAGTCCGCCCAGTTCGCCTACAACAACGACTTCCTCGGCTACCACCCGCTGCCTCTCGTCCCGCGCACCCCTGACCGCCCCCCGCCCTCCGCTG
>NZ_WHOR01000425.1:0-2903 GCF_013340925.1 Azospirillum formosense | reverse complement strand
GCTGGTCGCGCCTGACCTCCCACACCACGAAAGCCCTCTTATGCAGCCTGTGGAGTCCCCATGCGGAGCCTGCCGCTCTCAGATCTCAGTACCCCCTCTGCCGCGACCGCCCCGCCCCGCGGCCCGTCCACAGCCGCCCGCGGCACCCCGCGAGCCGCGCTCGAAAACACGTTCCCAACCATAGCGGACGGCGGGGAGGCGCCTTTGGGGGTTCCAGTCCGGGCTCCGCAGGATCTGGCCGCCGGCCTGCTGATCGCGGCTTTCGGTCTGGTCGCCCTGTGGCTGGGGCGCGATTGGCCCACCGGAACGCTCGCCTACGTGCAATCCGGTTTCTTCCCGCGGATGATCGGACTGCTGATGGTGCTGGCCGGCGCCGTCGTTACCGGTCGAAGCCTGCTGGCCCATGGCGCCGGCCTGCCGGCCTGGGGCTGGCGCCCTCTGCTCGGGGTGACGGCGGCGGTGCTGGCCTTCGCCGGGACGGTGGAGACGCTGGGGCTGGTGCCGGCTGTGCTGATTCTGGTGGGGCTGGGCAATCTGGCCGGTCAGCCGCTCCGTCCGGTTCCTCTGCTGCTGCTGGGCGGAGCCCTGGCGGCGGGCTGCGTCGCGCTGTTCGTCTGGGGTTTGGGACTGCCCCTGCGGGTGTGGCCATGATCGACCTGCTCGGCAACCTGCTGCTCGGCCTGTCGGTTTCGCTGTCACCGGACAACCTGCTGCTCTGCTTCGGCGGGGCGCTGATCGGCACGCTGATCGGCGTGCTGCCCGGTCTGGGACCGACCGCCACGGTGGCGATGCTTCTGCCGCTGACCTTCTATCTGCCGCCGGTCGGCGCGCTCATCATGCTGGCGGGCATCTTCTACGGTTCGCAGTATGGCGGGTCGGCGACGGCCATCCTGGTGAACCTGCCGGGGGAATCTTCATCCGTGGTCACCTGCCTGGACGGCCACGCCATGGCGCGGCAGGGCCGGGCCGGGGTGGCGCTCGCCACGGCGGCGCTCGCCTCCCTGTTCGCCGGGATCACCACCACCGTCCTGATCGCCGTGGCCGGCCCGCCGCTGGCCGGGGTGGCGCTCGCCTTCGGGCCGGCGGAGTATGTGTCGCTGATGCTGCTGGGCCTGATCGGGGCGGTGACGCTGGCCCATGGATCGGTGGTGAAGGCCATCGCGATGATCCTGCTGGGCCTGCTGCTGAGCATGGTCGGCACCGACGTCAATTCCGGCGACACGCGCTTCACCTTCGGCCTGCCGCAGCTTTACGACGGCATCGACTTCGTGCCTCTCGCCATGGGGCTGTTCGGGCTGGCGGAGATCATCATCAGCCTGGAGCAGACCGGCGGCGCCGGGCGGACCACCGCCCCGATCGCCAGCCTGTGGCCGAAGCGCGAGGATGTCCGCCAGGCTTGGCCGGCGACGGTGCGCGGCACGGTGATGGGAGCCCTTCTCGGCATCCTGCCCGGCGGCGGCGCCACACTGGGTTCCTTCGCCGCCTATTCGCTGGAAAAGAAGGTGTCCCGCCACCCGGAGCGCTTCGGCCAGGGCGCCATCGAGGGGGTAGCCGCGCCGGAGGCCGCCAACAACGCCGCCTCGCAGGCCTGCTTCATCCCCATGCTCAGCCTGGGCATCCCGCCCAACGCCATCATGGCCCTGATGATCGGCGCCATGACCATCCACGGCATCACGCCGGGGCCGCAGATCATGGCCAAGCAGCCGGAACTGTTCTGGGGCATGATCGCCAGCATGCTGATCGGCAACGTGATCCTGGTAATCCTGAACCTGCCGATGATCGGGCTGTGGGTGCGGCTGCTGAAGGTGCCCTACGGCTATCTGTTCCCGGCCATCCTGGTCTTCTGCTGCATCGGCACCTACACGCTGAACAACAACGGCTTCAACGTCCTGCTGATGGCCCTGTTCGGCGTCCTGGGCTACGTGCTGCGCAAGCTGGACTGCGAACCGGCGCCGCTGATGCTGGGCTTCGTGCTGGGTCCCATGCTGGAGGAGAATCTGGGGCGCGCTCTGCTGCTGTCGGGCGGCGATCCCACCGTCTTCGCCACCCGCCCGATCAGCGGCAGCCTGCTGGCCGCCGCCGCTTTCCTGCTGATCCTGATGGTGCTGCCGTCGGTGCGCCGCCGCCGCGACGACGCCTTCAAGGATGAATGATCCCCGAACCTCTTTCCTTGTCCCCGCCCGCCCGTATTTCCACAGGGCGGGCGGATTTCACGCCGTGAAAGGTGCCCACCCGATGACCGTCGTCAAAGAGTTCGCCCGTCCCTCCCCCGAGATGGTCGCCGCCTTCCGCGGCCAGTCCCCGGCCACGCTGCACGAAGCGATGGGCAAGAAGGGCGCGATGTCTTTTCCGATCAAGCCGCTCTACCAAGGCATGACGCTGTTCGGCACCGCGGTGACCGTGTCCGGCGGCCCGACCGACAATCTGATGATCCACGCCGCCATGGCGCTGACCCGTCCGGGCGACGTGCTGGTGGTCGATTTCAAGGGCATGACCGAGGCCGGCCCCTGGGGCGACGTGCTGACCGAGGCGGCGCTCCAGCGCGGGCTGGCCGGGCTGGTGATCGACGGCTGCGTGCGCGACGCCGCAGCCATCCGCGCCATGGGCTTTCCGGTCTTCTGCCGGGGAACCAGCATGAAGGGCACCACCAAGACCCAGCCCACGGGCGACGTGAACACACCCATCGTCTGCGGCGGCGTGATGGTCATGCCGGGTGACATCCTGGTCGGCGACGACGACGGGGTGGTCGTGGTGCCCCAGGCCGAGGCCGCCGCGACGCTCACCAAGGCGGCGGAGCGTGAGCGGATGGAGGAGGGGCTGCGCGAACAGCTCCGCGCCGGGCGGACGACGGTCGAGGCGCTGACGCTGGAACCCTGTCTGGAGGCCGGCGGCATCACGCTGTG
>NZ_WHOR01000424.1:0-2982 GCF_013340925.1 Azospirillum formosense | reverse complement strand
CCGCCTTCGCCACCGACGGCGGTTCGGACGAGGTCGCGGACTCCGACGAGGCTCCGGAAGGCGCCGCCCAGGCCGAGAGCCCGGACGTCATCGGCGGGGGGGGGGGGGCGGGGGGGCCCCCCCCCCCCCCCCCCCCCGCCGCGCGCCCCCGCCAGCGAGTCGAGCGTCCCGGCCACCGGGGCGGCGATGCGCAGATACTCGCCCTCCGCATAGCCGTGGGCCAGCGGCACGGCGTCCCCGCCGCCCAGCCCGAGGACGGACAGGGCCGCCGCCAGCGTTTCGGCGATCCAGCTCATGACGGCGGCCCTCCCTCCGGGGCGAGGGTCCGGCGCAGCGCGTCGAGATGGGCGGCCAGCAGAGCCGCGACGTCCGGCGGGCGCCCCTCCAGCGCTTCGAAGGAGGAGCGCCACAGCGCGCTCATCAGCATCGGCGCGACGATCAGCCGGACGGTCGAGTCGACGTCCACCGGGCGGAACTCCCCGCGCGCCATGCCGCGCTCCAGCACCGCCGCCAACAGGGCGAAGGCGCGGCGGATCACCTCCTCGTAATAGAAGCGGGCGAGATCGGGGAAGTTGCCGGCCTCGGCGATGATCAGCTTGGGGATGGCGCCGGCGCGGGATTTCAGGATGCGCGTCGCGAAGAGCGTCAGCAGCGTTTCCAGCACGGCAAAGCTCGGCCCCTGCGCCCCGGCCAGCAGACGCTCCGCCATGTCCAGGTTGGGCAGGATGGCCTCGCGGACCACCGCCTTGAACAGCTCCTCCTTGTTCGGGAAGTAGAGGTAGAGCGTGCCCTTGCTGACCCCGGCCTGCGCCGCGACGTCCTCCAGCCGGGCCGCCGCGAAGCCGCGCTCGCCGAAGACGGTCAGGGCCGCGTCGACGATCTCCCGGGGGCGCTCCTCCTTCCGGCGGCGCCAGCGCGGAACGGCGGGATCATCCTCCGGCATGCCGTCCTCCAGGGTGGAGAAAATATTACTGACCAGTCAGTTATTAGCTGCTTGCCGGTGGAAACACCAGTTATCTCAAGGGTTGCGCCGTTCTGCCGCAGCCATAAGTCATTGTGCGCCGCAGCAACTGATATGCAAAAGGGCTTGCCTTTCGACCGAGAGTTTCCGAAACTTTCGACAGTCCGCAGCGCGAACGGCTTGTCACGGAAGCACGCGCGGCGGGCGCACCGGTGGTCAAAGGCGCCGATCAGCAACGAGCGCACACCCCACCCCGGGAGGAACGGTTCAAGGCGCCGTGCCGGGATCACTTCGACGAGCGCGCCGGTGCGCGGCGTCCGGAGTCCCGGTTGAGCAGGGGGTGTCGATCATGCCGGGTGCAATGCGCCAGTCCACGTCGAACCTGGAACTGCTGACCATCTATGAGGTCAGCAAGATCCTCGGTTCCTCTCTCGACCTCCAGCAGACCTTGCGCGAGGTGCTCCGCGCGCTGGCCTACCAGCTGCAGATGCACCGCGGGCGCGTCTATCTGGTCGGCGAGGACAATGTGCTGCGGCTGGTCGCCGCGAACGGCCTGTCGAACGAGGCCGCGGCGCAAATCGAGTTCCGCGACGGGGAAGGCATCACCGGCCGCATCCTGAAGACCGGCATGCCCGCCGTCGTCCCGAACCTGGCGGAGGAACCGCTGTTCCTGAACCGCACCGGCGGGCGCGAGGACCTGGACGAGCAGGTGGCCTCGCTGGTCGGCGTGCCGATCAAGGCCGCGGGGGTGGTCGTCGGCGTGCTGACCATCGACCGCATTTCCGACGAGGGACCGCAAGGCCATTTCGGCAGCGACGTGCGCTTCCTGACCATGGTCGCCAACCTGATCGGCCAGACCGTGCGGTTGCACCGCACCGTGGCCGAGGAGCGCCGCTTCATGATGCGGGAAACCTTCCGCATGCAGAAGGAGCTGCGCCCCATCGCCGCCCCGATCAACGACGTGGTGTGCACCAGCCCCAACATGCTGGAGGTGATGGCCCAGGTCCACCGGGTGGCGCCCTTCAAGTCCACCGTGCTGATCCGCGGCGAGAGCGGCACCGGCAAGGAGCTGATCGCGCGGGCCATCCACAACATGTCGCCGCGCAAGGACGCCCCCTTCATCCGCGTGAACTGCGCCGCCCTGCCGGAATCGCTCCTGGAATCGGAGCTGTTCGGCCATGAGAAGGGCGCCTTCACCGGCGCGCAGAAGGACCACAAGGGCCGGTTCGAGCTGGCGTCGGGCGGCACACTGTTCCTCGACGAGATCGGCGACATCTCGCCCAACTTCCAGGCCAAGCTGCTGCGCGTGCTGCAGGAGCAGGAGTTCGAGCGGGTCGGCGGGTCCAAGACCATCAAGACCGACGTCCGGCTGATCTGCGCCACCAACCTGAACCTGGAGGAGGCGGTCGGCCACGGCAAGTTCCGCGCCGACCTGTATTTCCGCATCAACGTGGTGACGATCCATCTGCCGCCGCTGCGCGAACGGCGCCAGGACATCGGCCCGCTGGCCCGCCATTTCGTGGCGAAGTTCGCCAAGGACAACGGTATGAATCTCGTCATGGAGGACGAGGCGCTGGAGGTGCTGAACCGCTGCACCTGGCCCGGCAACGTGCGCGAGCTGGAGAACTGCATCGAGCGCGCGGCCACCCAGTCGCGCGACGGCATCATCCGCACCGAGTCCCTGTCCTGCAGCCTCAACCTCTGCAACTCCTCGGTCCTTTTCCAGTACCGCACGCTGGGCGCCTCGGTCGGCGGGCTCGCCCCGTCCATGGGGCCGGGGTCCGTCAACCGCGTGCCTCCGGGACGCCCCGGCGTTCCGGCGCCGGCCAACGCGCCGAAGACCCCGGCGATGCCGGCCCCGGTGCCGGAACCGGCGGGCGCCGGCGCCGCCGGGCCCGCCCGCGCGCCGGGGCCGTGCCCCCGCCCCTCCCCGCTGCGCGGGCCGCCCCCCCCGCCGGGTCGCGGTTCCCCCCTCTCCCTCCCCCCCCCCCCGCCCCGCGTGCCCCCCCCCCCCCCCCCCC
>NZ_WHOR01000423.1:0-3000 GCF_013340925.1 Azospirillum formosense | reverse complement strand
TGGCAGATCACCTTCGTGTTCTTATCGACGAGAACAGCCATCTTACGCGGCCTCCTTCACGGCCTTGACCACCTTCTCGGCGGCGTCGGCGAGGTTGTCGGCCGACAGGATCGGCAAACCGGACTCGGCAAGGATCTTCTTGCCCAGCTCGACGTTCGTGCCTTCCAGACGGACGACCAGCGGAACGTGCAGCTTGACGTCGCGGGCCGCCGTCACCACGCCTTCGGCGATGACGTCGCAGCGCATGATGCCGCCGAAGATGTTGACCAGGATTCCGCTCACATTGGGATCGGAGAGGATCAGCTTGAAGGCCGCGGTGACGCGCTCCTTGGTGGCGCCGCCGCCGACATCGAGGAAGTTGGCCGGCTCGCCGCCGTACAGCTTGATGATGTCCATGGTGCCCATCGCCAGGCCGGCGCCGTTGACCATGCAGCCGATGTTGCCGTCCAGCTTGACGTAGTTGAGGCTGTGCTTGGCCGCCTCGATCTCGGCCGGGTCTTCCTCGGCCTCGTCGCGCAGCTCGGCCACGTTCTTGTGGCGGAACAGGGCGTTGTCGTCGAAGGCCATCTTGGCGTCGAGCGCCAGGATGTCGCCCGAGCCGGTGACGATCAGCGGGTTGATCTCGACGATCGCGCAGTCCAGCTCGGTGAAGGCGCGGTACATGGCGGTCAGGAACTTCGCCGCCGCACCGACCTGCTTGCCTTCCAGCCCGAGGGCGAAGGCGACCTTGCGGGTATGGTAGCCCTGGATGCCGGTGGCCGGGTCGACGGCGACTTTGACGATCTTCTCCGGCGTGTTGTGGGCGACCTCCTCGATCTCCATGCCGCCCTCGGTGGACGCCATGATGGTGACGCGGCCGGTGGCGCGGTCGACGAGCATGCCGAGATACAGCTCGCGCTTGATGTCGGCGCCTTCCTCGACGTAGAGGCGCTTGACCTCGCGGCCGTCCGGACCGGTCTGCTTGGTGACCAGCACGTGGTTCAGCATCTCGCCGGCGTTCTTGCCGACCTCCTCGACGGACTTGACGACGCGGACGCCGCCCTTGCCCTCGGGGTTGTCCTTGAAGCGGCCGGCGCCGCGGCCGCCCGCGTGGATCTGCGACTTCACGACCCACACCGGGCCGCCCAGCTCGCGGGCGACGGTCTCGGCCTCCTCGGGAGAGAACGCAACGCCGCCGCGGGGCACCGCGACGCCGTACGTCTTCAGCAGGCCCTTGGCCTGATACTCATGGATGTTCATGGCTGTCTTCGGGTGTTTAAAATGGAAGGGTGCGGGGCGCAGGCCGGCATCGGCGCTGACGCTTTCCGCGCCGGCACCCTGCGTCCTGTGCTGAATCTGTGGAGGAATGATGGTGTGAGCCGGTGGCTCGCCGGATGTCCGCGATCACGCCCCCGCTCTTCGGGACGGCGTGCGCCGGCGGACCGGCCTTCCATGGAGCGGGCGTCCCGTCGGGACGCCCCTGCCACGGCTGTCTTTACTCGGCGGCCATGCGGGGAACGACCAGCCCCAGCGCACCGCTGTCGCGGACCTCGCCGATGCGGCGTTCGTCGAAGCCGAGGACCTCGCGCAGGATCTCGTCGGTGTGCTCGCCCAGCAGCGGCGAGCGGGTGACTTCGGTCGGGCTGTCCGACAGCTTGATCGGGTTGCCGACCGTCAGGTACTTGCCGCGCGTCGGGTGGTCCACCTCGACGATGGTGCCGGTCTCGCGCAGCGACTGATCCTCCGCCAGCTCCTTCATCGACAGGATGGGGCCGCAGGGGATGTCGTACTTGTTCAGGATCTCCATGACCTCGAATTTCGTCTTGGTCATGGTCCACTCTTCGACGGTCGCGAAGATGTCCTTCAGGCGCGGCAGGCGCGCGGCGGGCGTCGCGTAGTCCGGATCGGTGACCCATTCCGGCTTGCCGATGACGTCGCAGATCTTCGCCCAGACCGGCGCCTGGGTGATGAAGTAGATGTAGGCGTTGGGATCGGTCTCCCAGCCCTTGCACTTCAGGATCCAGCCCGGCTGGCCGCCGCCCGAGGCGTTGCCGGCGCGCGGCACGGTGTCGCCGAACTCGCCGTTCGGGTACTGCGGGTACTCTTTCAGCGGGCCGCGCTCCAGCCGCTGCTGGTCGCGCAGCTTGACGCGGCAGAGGTTCAGCACGGCGTCCTGCATGGCCGCCAGCACCTTCTGGCCGCGCCCGGTCTGGGTGCGCTGGTAGAGCGCCGTCACGATGCCCAGCGCCAGATGCAGGCCGGTGCCGCTGTCGCCGATCTGGGCGCCGGTGACCATCGGCGGCCCGTCGTCGAAGCCGGTCGTCGAGGCCGAGCCGCCGGCGCACTGCGCGACGTTCTCATAGACCTTGCAGTCCTCGTAGGGACCGGGGCCGAAGCCCTTGACCGAGGCGACGATGATGCGGGGGTTCAGCTCCTGGATGCGCTCCCAGGTCAGGCCCATGCGGTCGAGCACACCGGGGGCGAAATTCTCGACCATCACGTCGCAGATGCGCACCAGATCCTCCAGGACGCGCTTGCCGTCCGGGTTCTTGGTGTCCAGCGTGATGGACCGCTTGTTGTGGTTCAGCATGGTGAAGTAGAGGCTGTCGGCCTCGGGCACGTCGCGCAGCTGGCCGCGCGTGATGTCGCCCTCGCCCGGACGCTCGACCTTGATGACGTCGGCGCCGAACCACGCCAGAAGCTGCGTGCAGGTCGGACCCGACTGAACGTGGGTAAAGTCCAGAACCCGCACGCCTTCAAGAGCTTTTCCCATCGTCGTTCCTCCCGGTGGTGCTCTGTGTCTGAAAAGGGCGGCCCCACCCCTCGCTGGCAGGGCCGCCCGGCCTGGAACCGGAGAACCGGCGTCCTTGGTTACCGCTCGATCGTCAGGTCTTTGGACCCTTGCGGACGGCGCTGGTGGGGTTGAGGCTGCCGATGTTGCCGCTCTCCGACCCGGCGTTGGGGTCGATCACCGCGTTGATCAGCGTCGGCCGGCCGCTGTCCATCGCCGCGCTGACCGCG
>NZ_WHOR01000422.1:0-3018 GCF_013340925.1 Azospirillum formosense | reverse complement strand
GGTGGCCGACGAGCCGATCGCCACGGCGCTGGCCATCGACCTGATCCGGCTGGAGCTGGGCTACGGCCTGCTGTCGCTGATCAACCAGCCGCAGGCGGGCAGCCACCGGCTGACCGACCAGATCAAGGGCCTGCGCCGCCAGATCGCCGGCGAGGTCGGATTCGTCATGCCGGCGGTGCGCATCCAGGACAACCTCCAGCTTCCGCCCAATGCCTACATCATCCGCGTCAAGGAGATCGAGGCGGGGCGCGGCGACATCCGCCCGAACATGCTGCTGGTCATGGACCCGCGCGGCGAAGCGATGAGCCTGCCCGGCGAGCAGACGGTGGAGCCGACCTTCGGCCTGCCGGCCATCTGGATCGAGCCGGGCTACCGCGAGGAGGCGCTGTTCAAGGGCTACACGGTGGTCGACCCGTCCACCGTCATCACCACGCACCTGACCGAGCTGATCAAGGACAACATGCCCGAGCTGCTGTCCTTCACCGAGACGCAGAAGCTGCTGGACGAGCTGGACAAGGAGCACCAGAAGCTGATCGCCGACGTGGTGCCGGCGCAGATCACTGTGGGCGGATTGCAACGGGTGTTGCAGAACCTGCTTGCAGAACGGGTTTCGGTACGCGATCTTGCGACCATTCTGGAGGGCGTGTCCGAAGCGGCAAGCCAAACCCGCAGCATCACGCAGATCACCGAGCATGTGCGCACGCGCCTGGCGCGGCAGATCTGCGACGCGAACATCAACGAGATGGGAGTGATCCCGCTCGTCACCCTGTCCCCCGAGTGGGAGCAGGCGTTCGCGGAATCGCTGGTGGGCGATGGCGACGACCGGCAACTGACGATGGCGCCGAGCCGGCTTCAGCAATTCATCACTTCGGTCCGCCAAACCTTCGAGCGACACGCCATGATGGGCGAGACCCCCGTCCTGTTGACCAGCCCGCTGATCCGTCCCTTCGTCCGCTCGATCGTCGAGCGGTTCCGGCCGGCCACCGTGGTGATGTCGCAGAACGAGATCCACCCCAAGGCGCGGATCAAGACCCTGGGGCAGATCTGATGCAGGCCATGACGAACCAGTGTGACGGGCGGGGAGCGGGCCGATGCGGCTGAAGTCGTTCCACGCCAAGTCCATGTCCGAAGCCATGCGCATGGTCCGCCAGACGCTGGGCGACGATGCCATCATCGTCGCCACGCGCGAGGAGGACGGCGGCGGCGTTCGCGTGACCGCGGCGGTGGAGGACGACGATCTGCTGATGGCGCAGGCGCGCACGGCCCAGCCGGCCCGGACCGCCCGCCCCATGGTGGTGGTCGAGGAGGAGCCGGAGATCGACGTGGGCGAGGTGGTGGCCGACGTGCTGCACCGCCACGGCGTCCCCGCGGCCCTGGCCGAGCAGCTGATCGACGCCGCCGCCGGGCTGGACACCGACGATCCCGCGCTGGCGCTGGGCGCCGCCCTCGACTCCATGTTCACCTTCAGCCCGCTGCAGGACCGGCGCGGCGGCAACAAGCCGCTGATCCTGGTCGGCCCGCCGGGCAGCGGCAAGACGCTGATCGTCGCCAAGCTGGCCGCCCAGGCGGTGTTCCGCAAACGCTCGGTCGGCGTGATCACCACCGACACGGTTCGCGCCGGCGGCATGGAACAGTTGGCCGCCTTCACGCGTCTGATGAAAATCAAACTGGCGACGGTGGAAGACCCCGACGCGCTCGCGGGCGCGTTCGAGGTCAGCCGCGGCGCCGACGTCGTCCTGGTGGATACCGCCGGGCGCAACCCCTACAATCGGGAAGACATGGCCGACCTCAAGGCCCTGCTGTCCGCCGGGGTGGCCGAGCCGATCCTCGTGCTCCCCGCCGGGCTGGACGCCATGGAAGCCGCCGACATCGCCCAATCCTTCAAGGCGCTGGGCGTGCGGCGGATGCTGATCACCCGGCTCGACATGGCGCGTCGGCTGGGCAGCCTGCTCGGTACCGCGCACCGTTCGCGCATGGCCTTCTGCAACGCCAGCGTTTCCTCCAAGGTGGCCGAGGGGCTGACACCGCTGAACCCGGTGGCCTTCGCCCGCCTGATGATGCCCGCCGAGGACAAGGCGGCGCGCAACCGGCCCAAGCCGGTGGCCCCTGCCAAGACCAAAGCCGTTCGTTCTTCGTCGAGGACCATCCCATGACCGATCCGGTGTTTCCGGCCGCCCTCAAGAACGTTCACCCGCTGCGCGGTGCCAACGTCATCGCCGTGGCCAGCGGAAAGGGCGGCGTCGGCAAGACGTGGTTCTCGATCACGCTCGCCCACGCGCTGACCAAGATGGGCAAGAACTCGCTGCTGTTCGACGGCGACCTCGGCCTCGCCAACGTCGACATCCAGCTCGGCTTCCAGCCCAAGAACGATCTCGGCGCGGTCATCAACGGCGACGTGACGCTGGGCCGCGCGGCCCAGCGCTACACCGAGGGCGGCTTCGACATCATCGCCGGCCGCTCCGGCTCCGGGACGCTCGCCCAATTGCCGAGCCAGCGCCTGTCCGGCCTGCGCAACGACCTGATGGAGCTGGCGCGGCGCTACGACTGCGTCATCATGGACATGGGGGCCGGCGTCGACCGCACGGTGCGCACCCTGTCCGGCCCGGCCGGGACGACGCTGGTGGTGACGACGGACGAGCCGACCTCGCTGACCGACGCCTACGCCTTCATCAAGCTGACCCACGCCACCAACCCCACCGCCGACCTGCGCGTCGTGGTGAACATGGCGCAGAGCGTGAAGGACGGCGAGCGCACCTACGGCACCATCCTGAAGGCCTGCCAGAACTTCCTGAAGTACAAGCCCGCGCTGGCCGGCATCATCCGCCGCGACCTGAAGGTGCGCGACGCCATCCGCAACCAGTCGCCGCTGCTGACCCGCTCCCCCAGCTCCGACGCTGCGCGGGACGTGCTGGCCATTGCCCAGCGGCTTCTGAACGGCCAGTAAGTCCGGAGATGGGGGGCGCCCTTCCTCCCACGGCCGCCGGCGCGCCCGCCGCCCCGGCGGCCGTGGGAGGAAGG
>NZ_WHOR01000421.1:0-3108 GCF_013340925.1 Azospirillum formosense | reverse complement strand
CGCGAGATGGGTACGACCCCTCGTGCCCCCCCGCCCCCCGGGCAGGGGGCGCCCGCGGCGTCCGCCCGCCCGGTGACCCCCGAGACCAGCGCCGCGGCCTCCCCCGCGCGGCGCGCCCGCGGCCCGACGCACCCCAGCCTTCCCGCCGGCGCCCTCCCGCCGCCCCTCGGCGTCGCCCCCTGCCTCGGCTCCGGCCCGACCCCCCCGCCCAGCGCCGCCGGAAGCCGCCCCGCCCCGCCGGTGTCCGAGCCCAGCGAGCCGAAGGCCAGCCGCCCCGCCACCGCCGCCCCGGAGCCGGAGGAGGAGCCGCCGGTGATGCGGTCGGGGTCCCAGGGGTTGCGGCAGCGCCCGAGATGGGCGTTGTGGCCGGTCGGCCCCATGGCGAACTCCGCCATGTGCAGCGTGCCGAGCGTCACCGCCCCCGCCGCGTCCAGCCGCTCCAGCACCGTGGCCGTCCGCTCCGGGCGGAAGTCGCCGCGGATCGTCGGGGAGCCGCAGGTGCAGCGCTTGCCGGCGCGATAGAACATGTCCTTGTGGGCCAGCGGCACGCCGTGCAGCGGCCCGCGCAGCCGTCCGGCCCGCGCCTCCGCGTCGGCGGCGCGGGCGGCGGCCAACGCCTCCTCCGGCTCGACCGACAGAAAGGCGTTGAGGGTCGGATTCAGCCGGCCGATGCGGTCCAGGCAGGCGTCGGCCAAGGCTTCCGCCCGCAGCGCGCCGTCGCGGACCGCCCTTGCGGCCTCCGTCAGGGTCAGCGATGTGGGATCGGTCATGCCCGCTCCCCGGTCACGGTCCCGGCCGCCAGCGCGGCATGGGCGCCCAGCGGCGCGTCGAACAGCGAGCCGCCGGGATGCGCCGCCGCCAGGATCCCCGGCACGGCGGCCAGCAGGCGCCCGCACAGGGCTGCATCGGTTTCATCCAGGGTCACCCCCTGAATCCTGGCCAGGGTCCGCGCGCAAGCCGCAGCGTCCCCGATGAGGTTTTCCGTCATTCCTTCCCTCCCTTCCGGTGCTGTCCCCGCGCGGCTCTTCCGGCCGTTCGCCGCGGGCAGGGCTTCAATGCCCCCTTATCCGGATCGTTGCAGCGTCATTTCATAGCGGTATCGTCCGGCCGCGTGGCTGCTGACCGCCACCTCCAGCGCGTTTCCTTCGGCGTCCAGATAATGGCGGATCACCACCAGGATCGGGGTGCCGACCTCCACCGACAAGCGGGAGGCGAGATTGGCGTCGGCCGAGGTGGCTTCGATCGATTGCACGACCTCCGCGATGCGCAGGCCGTAGCGGCTTTCCAGCACCGCGTAGACGGCCACCGGAAAGGTGCCGATGGCCTGGGCCACGTCGTCGAAGGCGGCGGGCAGGAACACCTCGGTGTAGCAGAGCGGCGTCCGCTCCCCCGGCTGGCGGCGCAGCGCCACCACCCGGACCCAGGGCGTGTCCGGCTGGGAGCGCAGAAGCTCCGCCGTCCGCCCCTCCACCAGGATCTTCTCCACCGCCAGCACCTCCAGCCGGGTGGAGGAGGCGTATTGCCCAATCTCCGCAAGGCTGGACAGCGTGTTGTGGAACCGCCCGTCGGGCCGGGCGGCGGTCACCACCGACCCCGAGCCTTGGCGGCGCGCGATCAGGCCGAGATCCTGGAGCCGGCGCAGCGCCTCCCGCACCGTGTAGCGGCTGGCGGAGAAGCGCAGGCACAGCTCCTGCTCGGTCGGCAGCCGTTCGCCGACCCCGACCCGCCCGTCCGCGATGTCGGCGCGCAGCGCGTCCAGGATCTCCTGGAAGCGCGGCACCTCCGCGGCGGACGGGCGGACGGAGGCGGGGCGAACGGCGGCCTTCACAGCGCCCCCTGCTCGCGCAGGGCGGCGATCCGCTCCGGCCCGATGCCGATGCGGCCCAGCACGTCCTCGGTGTCGGCGCCCAACGCCGGAGCGGTGCGGGTGGGAAGCGTCTCGCCGCCGATGCGCACCGGCCCGGTCAGCATCCGCACACCGCGGGATCCGTCCGGATAGACGAAGTCGGCCACCCGGTCGCTGTCGCGGACGAAGGGGTTCTCCAGCGACTGCGCGATGTCGAGGACCGGGGCGGCAGGAACCGCGCCGCCGAGGATCTCCACCCACTCCGCCGTGTCGCGCTGGCCAAGCACCTCGTCCAGCAGGACGGTGAGTTGCTCGCGATTGGCCAGCCGGTCCTTGAAGCTGCGGAAGCGCGGGTCGTCCCCCCATTCCGGCTTGCCGATCTTGTCGCAGAAGACCGGCCAGAACTTCTCCTTGTTGCACATCACGAACAGCCAGCCGTCGCGCGTGCGGTAGAGCTGCGACGGGGTCAGCGAGGGATGCGCGGAGCGCGGCTCCCGCCCCTGGTTGTGGCCGCCGTTGAGGTACCAGGTGGCGAGGTAGGTCATGTTGTGCAGCGCCGTGTCGAACAGGCTGACGTCGACGTCCGAGCCCTTGCCGCTGGCCCGCGCCCCGACCACGCCGGAGACGAGGCCGAAGGCGGTCATCAGGCCGGTCATCATGTCGACCACCGACATGCCGAAGCGGGCGGGCGGGCCGTCCGGCTCGCCGGTCACCGACAGGTAGCCGGCCTCCGCCTGCATCAGATAGTCGTAGCCCGGCCAGGCCCGCCGGGGCCCCGTGCGCCCGTAGGCGGACAGGTGGGCGCAGACGATCTTCGGGTTGACCGCCTTCAGATGCTCGTAGGTCAGGCCGAGCTTGTCCGGCAGGTCGCCGCGCAGGTTGTCCAGCACGGCGTCGGCGTGGCGCACCAGCTCATGCAGCACCGCCATGCCCTCGGGGTGCTTCAGGTTGAGGGTGATGCTGCGCTTGTTGCGGTTGAAGGACTGGTAGAAGTGGCTGTTGCCGGGGCCGAAGAAATGGGGGCCGACATGCCGGCCGACCTCGCCGCCTTCGGCGGGATTCTCGACCTTGATGACTTCGGCCCCGAGATCGGCCAGCAGCATGGTGCCGAACGGGCCGGCGCCGTATTGCTCCACGGCGATGACGGTGACGCCTTCGAGGGGTAGCACGCGGTGTCTCCCTGATGGGGGTGTGCGGGGTGTGTGGGGAGTGGTTGCAGCGAGGCCCCCCTCCCGGCCTCCCCCCGCTTCGCAGGGGGAGGA
>NZ_WHOR01000420.1:0-3133 GCF_013340925.1 Azospirillum formosense | reverse complement strand
CGCGCCCGCCCGGGGGGAGGCGCGGGTGCGCCGCCCGTGCGACCAGGCCAGGCACGGGCCGGCCGGCGGGCGCGGGGAGGGGTGGGGCGGGGCCGGGCTGGGGGCGGCGGGAGCGGCGCGCGCCGCCCCCTGGCCCGCCCCCGTGCCGGCCGGGCGGGGGGGCCAGGCCTGGGGGGGGGCCGCCCCGCCGGACGGCCCGGCGCGGCCGCGCCGGGCCAGGGCGGGGCCTCCTGCGCCGTCAGCACGCGGCCAGCCCCGGCGCCGTCCGGCTTGGGAACGGCGGTCTGCGGGTCGGTCAGCCGCCAGCCCTCGCCGCTCCAGCCGTCCGGGCAGAGGGTGGAGAAGTCGAAGGGGTGCGGCACGCCGATCTCGCCCATCGCGGCCTCGACCAGCTTGTACCAGCAGGCCTCCGATGGCTCCTTCTTGCCCTGGTAGCCGCAGACGTACAGCCGATCTTCCGCGCGGGTCAGGGCGACGTACAGCAGGCGCCTGTACTCCTGGTCGCGGCGGCGGTTGGCGCGGGCGCGGGCCTCGGCGCACAGCGCGTCCTCCTGGGAGCGGCGGGCGGCGAAGAGAGGGACGGCGCAGCCCTCGTCCGGCCAGAGGATCGGCGGGCTCTGGGTCGGCGTGCCCAGCGTGTCGGGCAGGAAGACGATGGGCGCCTGGAGCCCCTTGGAGCCGTGCACCGTCATGATGCGTACGCGTCCGCCGCCCTGCTCCAGCTCGCGCTTGATCTCCGCCTCGCTGGCCGCCAGCCAGGCCAGGAAGTTCTGGAGGGACGGCGGCTCGGTCTTCTCGAAGGCCAGGCATACGGCCAGGAACTCGTCCAGCGGGTCCTGGGCGTCGGGGCCGAGCCGCTTCAGGAGGGCGCGGCGGCCCGAGCCGTCCGGATCGGCCGGGCAGGGGGCGGCCAGCAGCCCGGCGAACAGCTCGTAGGGCGCCAGGAAGTCGGTGCGGGCCAACTGCGCGCCCAGATAGCGGCGGGCCGGGCGGTAGGCCGGGTCGTCCTCCGCCTTGGCCACCAGCGCCCGCCACAGCGTGCCGCGCCGCCCGTGGGCGAGGTCGAAGAGCTGGTCCTCGGTCAGGCCGATCAGCGGCCCCTTGAGGACGGTGGCCAGCGTCAGGTCGTCTTCCGGCAGCAGCAGGAACTCGCACAGCGCCATCAGGTCCATGACCGCCAGCTGCTCGGTCAGCACCATGCGGTCCACGCCGGCCACCGGAACGGCGCGGTCCTTCAGGGCGCGCACCAGTTCCGTCACGAAGGCGGTGCGGCGGCGGACCAGCACCATGACGTCGCCAGGCTGGATCGGCCGGCCGCGCGACTCGAGCGACTCGCCGCGATGGGTCCAGTCGCGGATGGTGTCGGCGATGACCGCGGCCAGCCGGGCCGACGGCGAGTCGGCGGCCTCGCGCTCCACCGGCGGCGCCCAGGCGGGCGGATCGGCAGCCTCCGCCGGCTTCACCGGGGGCCACAGCTCGACCAGACCGGCATGGCCGCGGCGGAAGGCGCGGTGGCGGATCACCGGGCTCGTTTCGGACGCGACACCATCCTTGGCGCCATCCAGCCCGAACACCGCGTCCACCGTTTGCAGCACGGTGGCGGTGGAGCGGAAGGACATGTCCAGCGCCACCGCGTGCCAGTCGCGCTCGGCCGCCTTGGCGCGGGTCTGGAAATGGCGGCGCATGCGGGCGAATTCGGCGGGGTCGGCGCGCTGGAAGCTGAAGATCGACTGCTTCTCGTCGCCTACGGCGAAGACGGTGCGCGTCGTCTCGCCGCCGTCCCGCGCGCTGAGGCCGGCGAAGAACTCCTCGGCGATGGAGCCGACAACCTGCCACTGCTCCGGGTTGGTGTCCTGCGCCTCGTCGATCAGGATGTGGTCCAGCCCGCCGTCCAGCTTGAACAGCACCCAGGGCACAGCGGGCACGCCGTCCTTGCCGCGCAGCAGGGCGTTGGCCGACAGGATCAGGTCGTCGTAGTCGAGCAGCGCCTTGGCCTTCTTCTTCGCCTCATAGGCGCTCAGAAGCGACTCGGCCAGGGTCAGCAGGGCGGTGGTGGAGGCGGCGACTCCGGCCGAGCGAACCCGTTTCATCAGCGAAACGAGCCGTTCCGCCTCACGCTCCAGCGCCGTCAGGGCGGCGGGGAAGGCGGTTGCCGGCTTCTTGGTGATCAGGGTCTTGCGCGCGCCGCCCTCCGCCGTCAGGAAATGGCGGGCGTAGATCTGGAAGGCGCGCACCCGGCTGTCCGCGGCGTCGAGCCAGCTCTGGATGCCGACTCCGCGCTCCTCGTCGGTCTTGCTGCCGGTGGACAGCGCGCGGCAGGCG
Source organism: Azospirillum formosense (assembly GCF_013340925.1). Taxonomy (GTDB): domain Bacteria; phylum Pseudomonadota; class Alphaproteobacteria; order Azospirillales; family Azospirillaceae; genus Azospirillum; species Azospirillum formosense. Next base: position 811 of record NZ_WHOR01000420.1, on the reverse strand, counting down.
TCGCGCAGCCCCGTCCCGTCGAAGGCATGGTCGGCACAGGCCTCGCGCAGGATGGCCGCCTCGGTGATGCCCGGCGGCACGTCCAGGGCCTCGTGAACCGCGTCCACCGCGCCGTCCAGCCCGTGGAAACTCTCGAACAGGCGCTGGATGCGCCCGCGCTCGCTGGCCAGCTCGGCCAGGATGTCGGCGAATTCCTCGGCGTTCAACTCGGCGGTCAGGCGGGCCATCGCCTTGCCGAGCGGGCTGTCGGGGGCGGCACGCCCGGCGTGCAGCACCTCGTCCCGCGCCTCGGTCAGCAGGCCGGCGGCGGTGCGCTCGTCCATCACCTCGAAATGTGGGGCGAGTCCGGCCTCCAGCGGGAAGCGGCGCAGCAGCGACTGGCAGAAGGCGTGGATCGTCTGGATCTTCATGCCGCCCGGGCAATCCACCACCTGCGCGAACAGCCGCCGGGCGATGGTGCGGGTCTCGGCGCTCGGCCGCTCGCCGCAGAGGTCGGCGAGCCGGTCCTCCAGCCCCTCGTCGGGCAGGGTCGCCCAGATGCCCAGCGTGCGGTTGATGCGGATGGACATCTCCGCCGCCGCCGCCTTGGTGAAGGTCAGGCAGAGGATGCGCGCCGGCGCGGTGCCGGACAGCATCAGCCGCAGCACGCGGTCGGTCAGCACCTTCGTCTTGCCGGACCCGGCGGAGGCGCCCACCCACACCGACGACAGCGGATCGGGGGCGAGCCGTTGCGCGACGTTGGGGTCCAGCGGAAGCTCGCGGACGGGGAAGTCGAGGACGGTCATGGGCGTGTCGTGGGGTGTGGGGCGGT
>NZ_WHOR01000041.1:0-29606 GCF_013340925.1 Azospirillum formosense | reverse complement strand
ACGCGGCGGGGGGCGGCACGACGGCGCTCGCCAGCCTGACCACCGACGCCGACGGCACCACCAGCCTCAAGTCGGTGACGACCAGCGGCGCCCAGACCTACAACGACGCGGTGACCCTGGACGGCGCTTATCAGGCCGGCACGGTCTTCACGGCGGCGACGGCGGCGACCCTGGGCGGCGACAGCCGGATCAGCGGCGACGGCGGGATCGTCTTCGCCTCCACCCTCGACGGCGGGCGGGCGCTGACGCTGGCCAGCGGCAGCGGCGACATCCTGCTCGGCGGCGCGGTCGGCGGCACCAGCCGTCTGGGGGCGCTGACGATCAACGGCGGCGGCACCACCACCATCGCCGACGCGGTGAAGGCGGCCTCGCTGGCCACCGACGCCACCGGGATCACCATCCTGAACGGCGGAAGCGTCGACACCACCGGGGCGCAGAGCTACGCCGACGCGGTGACCCTGGGGGCCGACACGACCCTCACCGGCGCCCAGGTGTCGCTGTCCGGCAGCATCGACGCGGCGGCGGCGGGCCGTCAGGGCCTGACCATCGCCGGCAACGCGGCCTTCGCCGGCACCCTCGGCACCCGGCAGGCTCTGGCCGCGCTGACGGTCGGCGGCGAGACGCTGCTGAACGGCGCCACGGCGGTCACCAGCGGGGCGCAGACCTACGGCGGCGCGGTCCGTCTGGACGGCACCCCGTCGGCCCTGGCCGGCGCCGGAGTCACCTTCGCCGGGACGCTGGACGGCGGGCAGGCCCTGACCGTCACCAGCGGCACCGCCGACGCCGTCTTCGCCGGCACGATCGGCGGGACGGAGCGGCTGGGTGACCTGACGGTGAACAGCGCCGGCCAGACCCGCTTCGCCCAGTCGGTCCGCGCGGCTTCGGTCGTCACCGACGCGGCGGGCACGCTGGCCCTGAACGGCGGCTCCGTCGACACCACCGGGACCCAGACCTATGGGGAGCGGGCGGTGCTGGGGACCGACACCCTCCTGACCGGCCGCACCGTCGTGCTGGCCGGCGGGCTGGACGCCGCCACCCGCGGCGGGCAGGGGCTGACCATCGCCGGTGACGCGGTTATCAACGGCCCCGTCGGTGGCACGCAGGCGCTGCGCCGCCTGTCGGTGACCGGCACCGCCGCGCTGAACGGCGGCGCGGTGACCACCGTGGCGGAGCAGAGCTTCGGCGGCGCGGTGACGCTGGGGGCCGACACCGTCCTGACGGGCGGGACCGTCTCCCTGTTGAACGGCGGCAACGCCGCCAACGCCGGGGTGCAGGGGCTGACGGTCGACGGCGACGCCGTCCTGGCCGGGGTCTTCGGCGAAACCGGCGCCCTGCGGCAGATCGCCGTCAGCGGCGGCACCCGCCTGGACGGTGCGACCGTCACCACCATCGGGGCGCAGCGCTTCGGTGGCGCCCTGACGGTGGCCGGCGCCAGCGCTCTGACCAGCACCGGCGGCGAGCTGGTGTTCGGCGGGACCGTCGACAGCGCCAACCGCTCCGCGCTGGCGCTGAACGGCGCGTCCATCCGGGCTTCGGGCGACATCGGCGCGTCGGGTCTGATGGGTGACGTCACGGTCCGCACCTCGGGCGGCGTCTTCTACGACGGCGCGGTGACCGTGCGCTCGCTGACCCAGACGACGGGCGGCGAGAGCCGCTTCGCCAAGGCGCTGACCGCGACCGGAACGGACGGCCTCCGCCTGACCGGCGCCGGCTTCACCTTCGGCGCGGCGGTGAACAGCGCGGGCTCGCTGGACGTCGTAACGACGGACGGGGCCGGCATGGTGACCTTCGGGCGTGATGCCACGGTTGTCACGGAGGGGGCCTTTACCCAATCCGGTGGATCGGGCATTGTTCTGCCGGCCAGCATTACGGCCAAGACCGGCCCGATCACGCTGGGTGCCGTGGCGTCCCTGCCGGACGGCCAGGCGTCCATCGCGGCGGGCGGCCCCATCACCATGGCGGGGCTCCAGGGCAAGGCCACCATGCTGACCATGGCGTCCGACGGCGGGGCGCTGATCATCGGACAGGAGACCGGGACTGCCTTGCAGAAGATCGACGTGCTGAGCCTGACCGTTCCCAAGGCCGGTTCCGCCCGGATGTTCGGCACCGTGGCCGGCAAGACGGACGCGTTGGCCGCCAGCGCGATCGACAGCCCGCTGCGGGCCGCCCCGTACTTCATCAACAACACCCCCTGGGGTCCGACGCAGCAGGTCAGCCGGGTCGCCGCCACCGTGGTGGTGGTCGTCCCGGTTCCCAGCACCCCCGGCGTCACCAGCCTGTTCACCGGCACGGTGACCCGAGCCGGCCTCACGCCGAACGCTCTGGCCGCCTACGCCGCGCCGCAGGTTCTCTCCCTTGCCGGCACGACCCCGTCGCTGACCGGTGTGGGGGCGCAGCCGGAGGTTCTGTCCACGGGCGCCGGAACCACCCCGTCCACCAGCCGCGCCGGCGCGCAGCCGGAGGTCCTGACCACCGGTCCCGCGCCGTCCGCCACCGGCAACCAGCAGACGGAGAAGGAGGAGGCGCGCTGAGGCGCGCCTGTTCCCCCGGCAGACCTTTACCCTTTGGATAGCGAACGATGACCGAACCGACCCTGCCCCTGTTCTACAAGAACCCCCGCCCGCTGGTGGCCGCCCGCGACGCCGACCTGTCGCTGCGCACCGAGCCGAACTTCGCCTTTGCGGCCACCACCAACTCGGTGCCGTTGATGGCGGCGGAATTCGCCGCGGCCTGCAAGCAGTTCCCGATCCTGTTCTCGGAAGGCCCGGTGGTCCAGCCGGTGGCGCTGCTCGGCCTGCGTTCGGGCGAGAACCTGTTCGTCGACGGGAACGGCGCGTGGGAGGAGGGGGCCTACATTCCCGCCTATGTCCGCCGCTACCCGTTCATCTTCCTGGAGAGCGAGGACAAGTCCCAGCTCACCCTGTGCATCGACGAGGCGGCGGACTCCGTCGTTCCGGGCCGGGACAATCCCTTCTTCGTGGATGGACAGCCCTCCGCCCTGACGAACAACGCCCTGGAGTTCGTCAAGGAAGTCCAGGCGCAGAGCGCCTTCACCACGCAGTTCGTCGAGGCGGTGACCGCCGCCGGCCTGATGTCGGAGAAGCGTGCCGACATCACCCTGAACAACGGCGAGCGGCTGAGCCTCGCCGGCTTCAACGTGATCGACGAGGCCGCCTTCAACCAGCTTCCCGCCGAGACGCTGGTGGAGTGGCGTGACCGCGGCTGGCTGGGGCTGGTCTACGCCCACCTGATCTCGGTCAGCAGCTGGTCGGGTCTGGTCGACCGCCTCGCCCGCCAGGGCTGATCCGGTCCGGCCTGCCGGAAACGGAAAGGGCGGCGCCACGACGGCGCCGCCCTTTTCCTTTGCGGACCGGGGAGGGCCAGCGATCAGAAGCCCTTTTCGATCTTGAAGACGTCCGGCTCGTTCGGCTTCTCGATGTAGGAGAGCTGCATCGACGGCGGCAGGGCGGGGGTGTCGTCCGAGGGCTTCGGCGGGACCGCGAGAGTCAGCAGGCTCATGCGACCCTGGCTGTCGGTGCCGCGGAAGACCACCACCTGCGATCCGTCGCCGACCGGCGCGTTGAGCAGCATCCCCTCCTGCCGGTAACCCTGTCCCACGAAATAGTTGCGCAGCGCGTTGGCCGCACCGACCAGGGCGTTGGGTTCGACCTTCGGGTTCACGGCGCCGCCCCACAGGATGTTCACCTGGAACAGCTTCTGCGTCGAATGGCCAAGGATGTAGGCGACGACCGCCGGACCGGCGCCGGTCTGAAGGTCGTCGACCTTCACGATCAGGCTGGTGGTCCGCTCCGTCGCGTTGGCTTCGCGACGGATGTCCTTGGCCTCGATCTTGAAGTCCTTGGCGATGGCCTTCGCGACCTCGTCACCGGTCATGCCGAAGCGCGCGGACCGGAACCCGGTGACCTTGGCGGCGGGGGCCGCCTCGGACGCGGCGTTGGGCGCGGTGGCCGGGGCGGCTTGGGCGGCGGGAGCGGGGTTGCGATCGGTGGTTGCGGCCTGGGCGGCGCCCGCCAGGGTTCCGGCCAGGGCAAGGGCGGCAAGGGACAGCCCCAGGGCCGGTCGGTGAAACGGCATAATGGAAACTCCACAGGACATCGAAGCCATTCGGTCGGCGGATCAAGGCAAAAGCAGCCGTTCGCCCCTTTTTCGGACGAGGCGACCAGCCAAAGGCGGTTGCTTCGAACGATAGTTTAGCAAAATCCAACCCGGTTCCGGGGGTGAATTATGGCCGAACGGTCATGTCCTTTTTCCGACGCGGAAGGCGCCGGCGAAGTTCTGCACTTTGTCCGACGATACCGAGAGAAGCGCCTTTGTGATCGCCGCAGGACGCCGCGCCTGGGCGACGGCGATCTCCGCCGCCAAGCGCTCCAGAGTCGGGGTCGCGCTGCGGTAGCGAATGCGATGGTCCCCGTCCGTTTCGATCAACCCAGCCTGTTGAAGATTCGCCAAGACTTCCTGGAGGATGAGCGTGCTGCTGCGCGATTCGCGAATGAGTTCGTCCGAATTCCATGCCTGACCCGGATCACGCCGTAAAATCAGCAGAATCTCCAGAGTCCACACCGTCTTGATCGAATGCTGAAGAAAGATCAGGGCATCGTCCGAAAGCACGCCGCCAGTCCATTGTCTGTTCCAGTTTCCTGCGGGTCCCGGTCAGCCGGGAAGGCTCGACGATTTGAGCCGTACGTCGGGGCGGAGTGTGCACAGGATGTCCCCCGCCGTCCAGCCCCAGGCCCCTCTTTGCGGGGGCGCATCCGGCCCGATTCCAGACATCTTTTTGGGTAGCGGAGCACTCACTGGGCTGATTCACGGGCTTGGCCCGCCCCGAACAGGCTATATGGGGTAACCCATTGGGAAAATCGCCTTACGGCGCGCTTCGGGCATGCCGAAGCGTCGCAATCGTGACAACTTATGCCTCAATTCCGATCGGCTATGGCCTGTGCATGACTGGTTTCGACACCCGCCCCGTCTTCTTCATCATCGGCGCGCTTCTCAGCGTCCTGGCCGTCGCGATGCTGCTTCCGATGACCGTCGATCTGGCGGCCGGCAATCCGGACTGGATGGTCTTCGCCATTGCCTGCGCCCTGACGCTGTTCTTCGGCGTCCAGTTCATGCTGGCCAACCGCATGGACCGGATCGCGCTGAACGTTCGCCAAGCTTTTTTGCTGACCGCCCTGTCCTGGGTCGTCATCTGCGCCTTCGCCGCCGTGCCCTTCATGGTGTCGCAGATCGACCTGACGGCGGCCGACGCCTATTTCGAGGCGATGTCGTCGCTGACCGCCACCGGGGCCACGGTGATCTCCGGGCTGGACGGGCTGGCGCCGGGGCTGCTGCTGTGGCGGTCGCTGCTGCAATGGCTGGGCGGCATCGGCATCATCAGCATGGCCATCGCCATCCTGCCCTTCCTCAAGGTGGGCGGCATGCAGCTCTTCCGCTCGGAATCCTCCGACCGGTCGGACAAGGTGACGCCGCGGGCCAGCGACCTCGCCATCGCGGTGGGCTGGATCTACCTGTGCCTGACGGCGATTTGCACGGTGATGCTCTCCTATGCGGGGATGTCCTGGTTCGACGCCGTCAACCACGCGATGACCGCCGTGTCCACCGGCGGCTTCTCCACCCGCGACGCGTCCATCGCCAGTTGGAACAGCCCGGCCGTCGAGTGGGTCCTGGTGGTCTTCATGGTGCTGGGCGGCATGCCCTTCGTCCGCTTCATCAGTCTTGCCCAGGGGCGGGCGGCCAGCTTCTGGGCGGACACGCAGATCCGCTGGTACCTCTGCTTCCTCGCGGCGGTCTCCTTCGGCATGTCGATCTGGCTTACTCTGACGCGGGACGTGCCGTGGGACGACGCCATCCGCGTGACCACCTTCAACGTCGTCTCGGTGGTCACCACCACCGGCTACGCCTCCATCGACTATGAGCGGTGGGGGCCGTTGGCGTCGGTGGTCTTCTTCATCCTGACCTTCGTCGGCGGCTGCACCGGATCGACCTCCGGCGGGCTGAAGATCTTCCGATTCGAGATTCTGTTCATCGTGCTGCGCGCGCTGCAGCGCCGCCTCTACAGCCCCAACCTGGTGATCCCGCTCAACTACAACGGCAAGCCGGTGAGCGCCGATGTGATGATCTCGGTGATGGGCTTCGGCTTCGTCTACCTGATGTCGGTGTTCGTGCTGGCCTTCGTCCTGGCCTTCCTGGGGGTGGACGTGGTGTCCGCGCTGTCGGGGGCGGCGACCGCGGTCAGCAACGTCGGCCCCGGCCTCGGCCCCACCATCGGGCCCTCCGGAAATTTTGCCACGCTGCCGGACGGGGCCAAATGGGCGCTGGCCGCCGGCATGCTGCTGGGGCGGCTGGAGTTCTTCACCATCCTGGTCGTGCTCAGTCCGTCCTTCTGGCGGCGGTGAGGGGGCCGGTGGGATTCTCCTCCCGGTCCTGCGGGTCGCGGCTGGCCGCCGACACCAGATGCACGAGCGCGGCGCCGAGCGCGATCACCCCGACCGCCACCGACGCCCGCAGGAAGCGGGAGGCGTCGCCGTGCAGGGTGAAATGCCACCACAGCTCGTCGCTGAAGGCGATGTGCTTGTAGGAGAACAGGCCCAGCCAGAAGGCGCTGGCCAGCGCCACACCGGTCGCGATGAACCAGCTCGGCGTCAGGGGATTGCGCAGGATGTTGCCGCGGCGGTGGAACTCCTTGCGGGCCGGCAGCAGGGCCAGGAAGATCAGTCCCGGCACGATGGCTTCCGGCCAGTCGCCGCCCTTCAGCAGGGCCGACGCGCAGGCGGTCGCCAGCAGCACCAGCGACAGCACCCAGGCGGCGTGCAGCCGCCGCTGCACCGCGTGGGCCAGCAGGATCAGCAGCACCCCGGCGACACTGCCGGTGAAATGCGACATCTCCACCAGCGGCAGCGCCGTGGCGTCGAAGGGGGCGGGCAGCGTTTCCTCCGGCGTGGCGCGGGAAAGCAGCAGGAAGGCCCCGGTGATGAAGATGCAGGCGGCCAGCACCAGCGGCACCGCCGGGCTGACGGCGGCGGAGATGCCCCGCGACAGGCCGCCGATGCGGCGCCGGGCCTGGAAGGCCTCGACCCCGCCGAACATCAGCCCGGCGATCACCAGCGGCGCCAGATAATAGATCAGCCGAAAGACCAGAAGCCCCGCCATCACGTCGTTGCCGGGCATGGCCGGGGTCAGGCTGACCAGGACGATGGCGTCGAACACCCCCAGCCCCCCCGGCACATGGCTGATGATGCCGGCGACCAGCGCCAGCCCGAAGGCCACCAGAACGTCGGCGTAGCTCACCGCGTCGCTCGGCGGCAGGCAGAGATAGAGGACCAGCGCGGCCAGCGACAGGTCGCACAGCCCAAGCAGGAGTTGCCGAACCGCGATGGACGGGCGGGGGAAGGCGATGGCGTGGCCGAACACCCGCAGTGGCCGGCGCAGCCAGAAGCCGCCCACCGCGTAGGCCACCAGGACCGCCAGCGCCGCCAGCCCCAGAAGCATGGCGCTCCCCGGCGGGACATGGAGAGCCTTCAGCGCCGTGGGGTCGATCAGCATGACCACCGGCATCACCGTGGCCAGCCCGAGCATGAAGGTGGTGACGACGAACAGCGTCACCTGCGCCACCTCCACCCCGGCCAGCCCATGCGGGGCGTAGAGGCGGTAGCGCACCGTCGCCCCGATGATGCTGGCGAAGCCCAGGCTGTGGCTGAAGGCGTAGCTGGTGAAGGCGGTGAAAGCCACCCAGCGGTAGGGCAGGGGGCGCCGCAGGTGGCGCAGGGCCAGCAGGTCGTAGAGCGTCAGCAGCCAGTAGCTGGCCGCCGCCGCCGCCGAGGCGGCAAGAAGCTGCACGCCGGTGATGCGGTCCAGCGCCTGCCGGATGTCGGCGACGCTGTACTGCTCCAGCCAACGGCTCAGGATGACCAGCGCCCCGGCCAGAAGGGCCAGGATCAGCACCCCCGTGCCGTAGCGCAGGAGCCGCTGGGTCCAGGTCGGGGGGCTTTCGGTGTGGGCCATGGCTGACAGGATCGCTCCGGGCGCCTAGAATGACGGGGCTTCGGACAAGAACAACACCGCGCAACGAAAAAGCGCATGGCCGGGCAGGGTTCTTCGGGAGGCAACGGATGCATCTTGTGCTTTATCTCGCCACCGGCCTGTCGGGGACCAACACGCTGATCCTGCTGCTCGCCTATCTCTGGGACAGTTCGGTGACGCTGTTCGGCGGCGCCACGGGCTACGGCCTGCGGCCGGACGGCGTGTCCTTCACCTTGTCGCTCTTCACCACGGTCTTGCTGGCCTGGTACGCGCTGGTCCTGCGGCGGCGCCTGCGGTCGGAGCGCAAAGGCGGCGTCCGTCCGGAATAGCCCGCCGCTGAGCGGTTCGCCGGAAGCATGAGCGCGGCATTTTTTTGGAAACTCCGGCCGGGTTGATCCGTTGTGTGGGCCAAGACGCCGCGCCTCGGTTTCGGGTGCGCTGCCCGGACCCGGAGAAAAACCATGCACGGGATCAACAAAGCCGTCTCCTTCACCGCAGGCGGGCTGATTCTTCTGTTCGTCCTTCTCGCCAGCGTCTTCACCGAGCCGTTCGGAGAACGGGTTTCCGCTCTTCAGTCAGCCATCGTCGGCAGCTTCGGCTGGTTCTACATTTTGTCCGTCGCGGGCTTCCTCTTGTTCGCTTTTTGGTTGTTCTTCAGTCCCTACGGGTCGATCAAGCTCGGCAAGGACGACGACGAGCCGGAATTCAGCTATCTGAGCTGGTTCGCCATGCTGTTCAGCGCCGGTATGGGCATCGGCCTGCTGTTCTACGGCGTGGCGGAGCCGGTGCTGCATTTCGCCAACCCGCGCATCGGCGAGGCGGGAACGCCAGACGCCGCGCGGGAGGCGATGAATCTGGCGTTCCTGCATTGGGGGCTGCACGCCTGGGGCATCTACATCACGGTCGGCCTGTCGCTGGGTTACTTCGCCTATCGCCACGACCTGCCTCTGACCATCCGGTCGGCGCTCTACCCGCTGCTGGGCGACCGGCTGAGCGGCTGGCCCGGCCATCTGGTGGACATCGTGGCGATCGTCGGCACGCTGTTCGGCATCGCCACCTCGCTCGGGCTGGGGGTCATGCAGATCAACGCCGGGCTCGATTACCTCGGGCTGGTCGGCGTGGGCACGGTGCAGCAGATGGTGCTGATCGCCGTCATCACCGCGGTCGCCACCGTCTCGGCGGTCAGCGGCGTCGGCAAGGGCATCCGCCGGCTCAGCGAACTGAACATGCTGGCGGGGCTTCTGCTCCTGCTCTTCGTCTTCCTGCTCGGCCCGTCGGTGTTCCTGCTGTCCACGCTGGTGGAGAGCATCGGGCGCTATCTGTGGACACTGCCCTACATCAGCTTCCGCACGCTGCCCTACACCGGGGCGGAGTGGCAGGCAAGCTGGACGATGTTCTACTGGGGCTGGTGGATTTCCTGGGCGCCCTTCGTCGGCATGTTCATCGCGCGGGTGTCGCGCGGCCGGACGATCCGCGAATTCATCGGCGGCGTGCTGTTCGCCCCGGTGGCGCTGACCTTCGTCTGGTTCACCGTGTTCGGCGAGACGGCGATCCATATGGAGATGTTCGAAGGCGGCGGCATGGCGGCGGCGGTTCAGGAGAGCGTGCCGACGGCCCTGTTCGTCATGCTGGACCGCCTGCCGCTCAGCGTGGTCACCTCGGCCCTGGCGACGCTGATCGTCGTCACCTTCTTCGTCACTTCGGCCGACTCCGGTGCTCTGGTGATCGACATCATCGGGTCCGGCGGCAACCAGGACCCGCCCATCGCCACGCGCATCTTCTGGGCGGTGCTGTGCGGCGTGGTGGCGGCGGTGCTGCTCCTGGTCGGCGGGTTGCAGGCGCTTCAGACGGCGGCGGTGACGACGGCGCTGCCCTTCGCGGTGGTCATGGTGCTGATGTGCGTCGGGCTGGTGACCAGCCTGCGGGCGGAGCGCCGGGCGGGTCCGGACCGGCGGGTGGCGCGGGTGCCCACCGCGTCGGAGGGCGGCGCCCCGGTGCAGCCGGTGGGCGACGGTGACTGGCGCCAGCAACTGGCCGCCGTAATCGGACGCAAGGGAGCCATCGCGGCGGCGGCCCCGCCCGGCGCCGCCGGGGCACGGCGCGAAGTCGCCCGCTTCATCGCCGACACGGTCGAACCGGCCTTCCGCGACATCGCGGCGGAGCTGGAACGGCTCGGCCGCCAGGCGGTCATCGAGGTCGGCCCCTTCAACGCCGGGCTCGCCGTCCTGCGCGACGGGGAGGAGGAGTTCAGCTACGACATTCGCGCGCGGGCCTATCACCCGCTGACCTTCGCCTTCACCGATCTGAAGGAGGCCGATGAACGGTGGCAGATGCGCGTCGAGGTGATCCTGCGCGGCGGTTTGCACAAACAATTGTTGCCGGCGCTCGCCGGACGGGAAGCAATCGTCCGCGACTTCGTGCAGGAGTATGGAAAGTGGAGGGGGTGGTGAAAGAGCGCGGCCTCTTGCGGTAGCAGGAGAAGATTGCCTCGAATTATGCTAGAAAGCCGTCCGGTGCATTCTTCGTGCCGAGGCGGCGGCGACCACCATGGGTCATCAGGCGGATCAGAACCAGACCGGGGTCGACACTCCCGGCGGGGAGGCGCGCGCGGCGGCGGGCCGCCCGCCGATGGCGTCAATGACCGTTGCCGAACTTCCTCGGCTTGACGGGTTGTGGGCGCCGGTCTGGCTGCAGGACGGCGGCCGGATGGTCTGGGGCAACCGCGCCGCCCTGGAGCTGTGGAACGCCGCGTCGCTCGCCGACTTCCAGGCCCGCGAGTTCGGCAGGCAGCCGGAGGGGGGGCCGCAGGCCGAAGGGGAATCGGCGACGGGGCGCTGGACCTTCTACCCCAAGGGGCGCCCGGTCACCGCCTGGGTGCGGCGCAGCGGCATGGCGCTGCCGGACGGTCGCCTGGGCATCCTGCACGAGGCGCAGCTCGCCGCTCCCCAGGCCGATCCGGATCATGGCGGCACCGACACCGGGGCGCTCGACCGCGAGCGCGCCATGTTGCAAAGCCTGATCGACTCGATGCCGGACATCGTCTTCTTCAAGGACGTGAACGGCACCTACCTCAAGGTCAACCGGGCGATGCTCGACTATGCGGGGCGCCCGCCGCTGGGGCTGACCGACCATCGGCTGTTCGACGCGGAGACGGCGGCGCGGCGGCGGCGGACCGACCAGATCGCCATGCAGAAGGGCTTCTCGCGCAGCGAGGAGTGGTTCGTCCACCCGGACGGGCGCCGCGTGCTGATGGAGACCGCCAAGGCCGTCTGCCTCGACCGCAGCGGCAAGATGCTCGGCGTCGTTGGCATCGCCCGCGACATCACCGAGCGGCGGCAGACGGAGAAGCAGCTTCTGCGGCAGCACGCCCTGTTGCAGGGGATCATCGACACCATCCCCGACGCCGTCTTCTTCAAGGACCGGGACGGCGTGCTGCGCAAGGCCAACCGCGCCTTCGCCTCCTGGACCGGCCGGCCGCTGGAGCAGCTGATCGGTCTGGACAGCCACGAGATCTGGCCTCATGAGATGGCCGACGGCATCCGCGCGGGCGATGCCTCGGTCTATGCCGAGGACCAGCCGCGGCGCAACGAGGAGAGCATCCCCTTGCCCGACGGCGGGCGGATCTGGGTCGAGATCCTGAAGGCGCCGATTCGCGACTCCGGCAACGAGCTTCTCGGGCTGGTCGGAGTCGGGCGGGACATCACGCTGCGCAAGGCCGCCGAGGAGGACCTGCGGCGGAGCGAGGCGGAGAAGGACCATCTCGCCAACCACGACGCCCTGACCGGCCTGCCCAACCGCCGCCTCCTCTTCGACCGGCTGGACGTGGCGCTGGCCCGGTCGCGGCGGTCGGGGCGCTCGTTGGCCCTGCTGTTCATCGATCTGGACGGCTTCAAGGCGGTCAACGACCGGATGGGCCACGATTGCGGGGACGAGGTGCTGCGCATCGCCGCCGCGCGAATCGCCGGCTGTCTGCGCCGCAGCGACACGGTGGCCCGCGTCGGCGGCGACGAGTTCACCATCGTGCTGGAGGATGTGTCCTCCGCCGCGGACGCCGGGGGCGTGGCCGCCAAGATCGTCGAGGCGGTGGCGCTGCCCATCCCGGTGCAGGGCAAAATCGCCATGATCGGCGCCAGTGTCGGCATCGCCCTGTCCCCCGCCGACGGAGCGGACGCCCGCAGCCTGCTGGTGGCGGCGGACGGCGCGATGTACCGGGCCAAGCAGGCGGGCCGCGGCACCCACGTCTTCCATAGGGACGTCCACGGAGGGCCAGACTGACCGGGTGCGGAATCCGCTTGCGGAGTCGGAACAAAAGAAGAACAATACCCGCCTGACCGGTTCTTGACGGAAGAGGATGGGATCATGTTCGTATGCGTCGATGGTGACCGCACCACCCGCCTGCGCCAGTGGGCCTGGCTCGACATCGGTGCCGGTGTGGGCGGTGCCGGTGTGGGCGGTGCCGGTGCGGGCGGTGCCGGAACGGGTCCCGGCGAACGCCGCCTCGTCGGCTGGAGCGTCACGGACGAGGCGTGGCTCGTTTCCGAGCCCATCGGCGTGGTCGCCACCAGCCCGCTGGGCCGCCCGCCGGGTTGGGCGGTGACCGACAACCACCGCCGGTATCTGCTCGAACAGCCCGGCCTGCCCCATGGGGACGAGCCGCTGGCGGCCATCGACTGCCTGCGGGCGAACGGCAGCCTCGACCCGACGGCCCCCATCAGCATCGTGCCCTGGCGCCCCGGCAAGTCCACCGCCGAACGCATCTTCGAGCGCCGGACGGCCTGATCGCGCAAAGAGGAGCGGCTGCGTGACGGAACGGCCTTTTTCCCGTTGAAAGCCTTGGTTGAGGCGGGAAAGGGTCGTTCACCATGCAGCAGCGCTGGCCGCAGAGGCTCTGGGTCGTTCGTCACGGGGAGAGCGCCGGCAACGTCGCGCGCGACGCCGCCTACGCCGCCGGGCTGGGGCGGATCGACATCACCGAGCGCGACGTCGATGTGCCGCTCAGCCGCCAGGGGGAGCAGCAGTCCGAAGCGCTGGCGCGCTGGTTCGCCGCGCTGCCGCCGGGCGAACGGCCCGACGTGGTGCTGACCTCCCCCTATCGGCGCGCCCGCCGCACGGCGGAGATCATCCATGCCGGGGGTGGCCTGCCGGTCGAGCCCACGGAGTTCGTGGTGGACGAGCGGCTGCGCGAGAAGGAGTTCGGCATCCTCGACCGGCTGACCGCCGTCGGCATCGCGCAGGAACACCCCGATCAGGCGGAGTTCCGCCGTCTCCTCGGCAAATTCTACTTCCGCCCGCCCGCCGGGGAGAGCTGGTGCGACGTCATCCTGCGGCTGCGCAGCGCGCTCGACACCATCAGCCTGCATCATGGCGGGCAGCGCGTCCTGGTGGTCAGCCATCAGGTCGTCGTGCTGTGCCTGCGCTACCTGCTGGAGGGGATGACGGAGGAGCAGATCCTCGCCATCGACCGCGAGGGCGACGTGGCGAATTGCGGGGTCACCGAATACGCCTTCGATCCCGCCCAGGGGCACAGCGGGCGGATGCAGCTTCGCCGTTACAATTTCGTCGCCCCGCTGGAGGTGGCCGGGGCGCCGCTGACCGCCGAACCCGACGCCAATGCGGCCGTCCGATGAGCGATTTTCCAATGAACGACCCGATCCCGGTCACCCGCGACCTGCTGCGATCCATGGCGCTTCCCCACCCCGGCGACGGCGCTGACAAGGACGGGCGGGGCCGGGTTCTGGTCATCGGCGGCAGCGTCGAGGTGCCGGGCGCCGTGCTGCTGGCCGGAACGGCGGCGCTGCGCGCCGGAGCGGGCAAACTCCAGATGGCGACCTGCCGCAGCGTGGCCCCGCATCTCGGGCTCGCCGTGCCGGAGGCGCTGGTGCTCGGCCTGCATGAGACGGCGGAAGGCGGCATCGCCCCCGATTGTGTGGACACGCTGTGCGAGCGGGCGGCCCGCTGCACCGCGGTGCTGATCGGTCCCGGCATGATGGACAAGCGGGCGGTCGCCGAGCTGACCGGCGCGCTGATCGCCGGGCTGGACGGGGAGGGCGGACCCGTGCTGGTCATCGACGCGGAGGCGCTGATGGGGCTGGACGGCGCGAATGAGGCGCTGTGCCGGCGCAACGGGCGGACGATCATCACGCCGCACGCCGGCGAGATGGCCGGGCTCTCCGGAATCAGCCGGGAGGAGGTGGAGGCCGACCCGCCCGCCGCCGCCCGCCGGGTCGCCGACCGTCACAAGGTGATCGTCGTGCTGAAGGGCGCCTGCACCCACATCGCCACGCCGGACGGGCGGATGTGGTCGTACGACGGCGGCAATGTCGGTCTCGCCACCTCGGGGTCGGGCGACACGCTGGCGGGCGTGATCGCCGGGCTGGCCGCGCGGGGCGCCGACCCGGCCCAGGCGGCCATCTGGGGCGTCCAGCTGCACGGCGAGGCGGGGAACCGTCTGGCCCGCCGCGGCCCGCTGGGCTTCCTGGCCCGCGAACTGCTGGCTCAGGTGCCGGAGATCATGGCCGAATTGTCGGCGTAGAGCCGCCGGTTTCAGAACACCAGCTTGGCGGCCTGATAAAGGATGACCCAGGGAGCGGCGATCAGCCCGCCCCACAGGGCGACCAGCGGCAGGCCGCGCAGCTTCTTCGCCGGGGCCGGAGCGGTGAGGGGGAGCGGGAAGGAAACGGTCTCGGTGGTGCCGACAGCGGGATTGAACTGGGACATGATGACCTGCCGATCTGTGTGTGAAGGCAGGATGCGCGCCGAACTCTTAACGACGATTAAAGTCGGGGGTAGCCGGCGCGCGGGATTCCGGCGTACCGCCGCCGGGTAGCGAGGCGCGTTCGAGTGGGCAATTTCGGAGACCGCTCCGGAGGTCCGCATGCAGACCCGCTTCAAGACCCCAGGTGACTTGCCAAAGATTGCCAATCGTCCCGGAATCCTCTCCTGAAGACGACGGTGATCCATGCCGACCATGAACAGCAAACCGCCCGAGGCGTGTCGCAGGCTTTATCGGGGAAAGACGGTTGAGCGTCAAAAGCTGGGGAAGCTTCGGCGCGCCATCCTGGTGGGCGTCGACAACGGCAAAAACGGCCGCCTGGACGACCGCCCCATTGCGACATCCTGAACGACAGTGACGATTGACCGGCGATTGCCAGCCGCATCACGAGCGCTGCGAAGCGCCGGCTGTCATCGTCCTGCGCTTTCCGCAGGAAAAAATGGAACCGGACCGCCGCATCCCGCAAGGATGAGGCCGGTCCGGTTCCCGACGTTCGTTCAGGTCACTTCGCCAGCGTCTTGTTGAGCCACAGGGCCAGCAACGTGCAGACCGCGCCCGACAGCAGGTAGGCGCCGGCCGAGAACAGGCCGTAGTTGGCCGACAGCACCAGCGCCACCAGCGGCGCGAAGCCCGCCCCGAACAGCCAGGCGAGGTCCGAGGTGATGGCCGCCCCGGTGTAACGGTAGCGCTGGGTGAAGCCCGACGCGACCACGCCCGACGACTGGCCGAAGGACAGGCCCAGGATCACGAAGCCGACGATCATGAAAACCAGCTCGCCCAGCGGCCCGCCGTTCAGCAGCAGCGGCGCCACGCCGCTGAACACGGCGATGGCCGCGGCGCAACTCCCCAGCAGGGTGCGGCGGCCGATGCAGTCGGCGATCAAGCCGGAGGCGATGATCGCCCCCAGGCCGAAGACGGCCCCGACCACCTCGATCAGCAGGAAGTCCGCCGGGGTGTCCTGCGTGTAGAGGAAGATCCAGGACAGCGGGAAGACGGTCACCATGTGGAACAGCGCGAAGCTGGCCAGCGGGGCGAAGGCGCCCAGCACGACGCGCATGCCCTCGTTGCGCAGCATCTCGGTCACCGGGACCGGCTGAAGCTCGCGGCTTTCGAACAGGTGGGTGTATTCCGGCGTCACCACGATGCGCAGCCGCGCGAACAGCGCCACGACGTTGATGGCGAAGGCCACGAAGAACGGGTAGCGCCAGCCCCAGCTGAAGAAATCCTCCGCCGACAGGCTGCCGGCGAAATAGGCGAACAGCGCGCTCGCCACGATCAGGCCGATGGGGGCCCCGAGCTGCGGAATCATCGCGTACCAGCCGCGGCGGTTCTCAGGCGCGTTCAGCGCCAGCAGCGAGGCGAGGCCGTCCCAGGCGCCGCCCAGCGCCAAGCCCTGGCCGATGCGGGCCGCCGCCAGCAGCCAGATCGCCGCCGCGCCGATCTGCTCGTAGCTCGGCAGGAAGGCGATGGCGACCGTCGAAGTTCCCAAAAGGAACAGGGACAAGGTCAGTTTGGCGCCGCGCCCGTGAGCGCGGTCGATGGCCATGAACAGCATGCTGCCCACCGGACGGGCGACGAAGGCCAGCGCGAAAATCGCGAAGGACCACAGCGTTCCGGTGAGCGGATCAAGATAGGGAAAGACCAGCTTCGGGAAGACGATCACCGAAGCGATGGCATAAACGAAAAAATCGAAGAATTCGGACGTCCGTCCGATGATGACGCCAATCGCGATTTCACCGGGATTCACCCTGTGGTCGCGGGCATTGACCAGCCTTGCGTCCCGTTCGGTCGCCGTGGTCGATGATCCCATGGTCCCCCCACCGTCTGGCAATTGCGTCAGAGGGAATTAAATAGGCACCGCAACGGCATTCTGCCACGCCCATGGACGCATTGCCTTGATGTGCGTCAATGGCGGCGCGGAATCGCGGCGCATTGGACAAATTGTCCAATGTCCGACCCGGCCCGTGGGGGTTAGCTCTTCGCCCAAATCCAAAGCGAACCCCTGCTGACAGGTCCTGCCTTGACCCGTTTCCGCGCCTTGGCCCTCCTGCCGCTGATGGCGGTTTTGAGTGGCTGCAACCTTGTGGTGATGAGCCCGTCCGGCGACGTGGCGAGCCAACAGGCCAACCTCATCACCATTTCCACCCTCCTGATGCTTCTCATCATCATTCCGGTGATGGTGCTGACGGTGCTGTTCGCGTGGCGCTACCGCCAGTCGAATAGCACGGCCGACTACGACCCGGATTGGGACCATTCGACGCAGCTGGAGCTGGTGATCTGGGCGGCCCCGCTGCTCATCATCATCTGCCTGGGCGCCCTCACCTGGATGGCGACCCACCTGCTCGACCCCTACCGCCCGCTCGACCGCATCGCCGCCGGGCGCCCGGTTCCGGCCGACACGAAGATGCTCGACGTCAACGTCGTGGCGCTCGACTGGAAGTGGCTGTTCATCTACCCGGAATACGGCATCGCCACGGTGAACGAGGTGGCCGCCCCGGTGGACCGGCCGATCCGCTTCAACATCACCTCATCGACGGTGATGAACTCCTTCTACATCCCGGCGCTGGCCGGGCAGATCTACGCCATGGCCGGCATGGAGACGAAGCTGCACGCCGTCATCAACGAGCCGGGCAGCTACAAGGGCTTCTCCGCCAACTACAGCGGCGCTGGCTTCTCGCACATGCGCTTCACCTTCCACGGTCTGGCCGCCGACGGCTTCGACAAGTGGGTGGCGGACATCAAGGCGGGCGGCGGCAAGCTCGACCGCGACGGCTATCTCCAGCTTGAGCGTCCCAGCGAGAACGAGCCGGTGCGCCGCTACGGCGCCGTCGACTCGGGCCTGTTCAAGGCCATCGTCGGGATGTGCGTCGAGCCGGGCAAGATGTGCATGCACGACATGATGGCCATCGACGCCAAGGGCGGCCTCGGCCTTGCCGGCATCGACAACGTGATGCCGCTGATGCACGACAAGCTGTCCCGCCGCGGCACCGCGGTTCTCGGCCCGGCGCCGGTCTATGTGGCGGGCATCTGCTCGACCGAGGAACTGACCGGCCGCGCCGTCGAGTCGTCGCTGGGCGTGCTGAACGCTCCCGCCGACGAGTCCCCGATTTCCGGCGCGGGTCTGCCGCGCTCCTCCATCACGCCGATCTCCGCGCCCGCCCCTGCGTTCGGGCCGCGGCTGACGGCCAATCCCTGAGCGGCCAACCGCCATGATCGACACATCGACCGTCGCCACCCATCCGCTCTTCGGGCGTCTGACCCTGGAGTCCTTCCCCTATCACGAGCCCATCGTGGTCGCGACCTTCGTCGCGGTCGTGCTGGGCGGCATCGCGCTCGTCGCGGCGCTGAGCTATTTCCGGTTGTGGGGCTATCTCTGGAAAGAGTGGTTCACCACCGTCGACCACAAGCGCATCGGCATCATGTACATGGTGCTGGGACTGGTCATGCTGCTGCGCGGCTTTGCCGACGCCATCATGATGCGCCTCCAGCAGGCCATGGCCTTCGGCGGCAGCGAGGGCTACCTCAACGCCCACCATTACGACCAGATCTTCACCGCCCACGGCGTCATCATGATCTTCTTCGTGGCGATGCCCTTCGTCACGGGCCTGATGAACTACGTGGTGCCGCTGCAGATCGGCGCCCGCGACGTGTCCTTCCCGTTCCTGAACAACTTCAGCTTCTGGATGACGGTGGGCGGTGCGGTGCTGATCATGGCCTCGCTGTTCGTCGGCGAGTTCGCGCGCACCGGCTGGCTGGCCTATCCGCCGCTGTCCAACATCGCCTACAGCCCCGAGACGGGTGTCGACTACTACATCTGGGCGTTGCAGATCGCCGGTGTCGGAACAACACTCTCCGGCATCAACCTGATCTGCACGATCGTCAAGATGCGCGCCCCCGGCATGACCATGATGAAGATGCCGGTCTTCACCTGGACGTCGCTCTGCACCAACGTGCTGATCGTCGCCTCCTTCCCGATCCTGACCGCCACGCTGGTCCTGCTGTCGCTGGACCGCTACGTCGGCACGAACTTCTTCACGAACGATCTCGGCGGCAGCCCGATGATGTACGTGAACCTGATCTGGATCTGGGGCCACCCGGAAGTCTACATCCTGATCCTGCCGGTCTTCGGCATCTTCTCCGAAGTCACTTCGACCTTCTCTGGCAAGAAGCTGTTCGGCTACACCTCCATGGTCTACGCGACGGTGGTCATCACGATCCTGTCCTACCTGGTGTGGCTGCACCACTTCTTCACCATGGGGTCGGGCGCCAGCGTGAACTCGTTCTTCGGCATCACGACGATGATCATCTCGATCCCGACGGGTGCGAAGATCTTCAACTGGCTGTTCACCATGTACCGCGGCCGCATCCGCTTCGAGCTGCCGATGATGTGGACCGTCGCCTTCATGCTGACCTTCGTGGTCGGCGGCATGACGGGCGTGCTGCTGGCCGTCCCGCCGGCGGACTTCGTCCTGCACAACAGCCTGTTCCTGATCGCCCACTTCCACAACGTCATCATCGGCGGCGTGCTGTTCGGCCTGTTCGCCGGCATCTACTACTGGTGGCCCAAGGCCTTCGGCTTCCGCCTCGATCCCTTCTGGGGCAAGGTGTCCTTCTGGTGCTGGGTGATCGGCTTCTGGGTCGCTTTCATGCCGCTCTACGTCCTGGGCCTGATGGGCGTCACCCGCCGCCTGCGCGTGTTCGAGGATCCGTCGCTGCAGATCTGGTTCCAGATCGCCGCCGTCGGCGCCGTCCTGATCGCCGCGGGCATCGGTGCCTTCCTCCTCCAGATCGCCGTCAGCGTCTGGAAGCGCCGTGAGCTGGTCGACCGCACGGGCGACCCGTGGGACGGCCGCACTCTGGAATGGGCGACCTCCTCGCCGCCGCCGGACTACAACTTCGCCTTCACCCCGATGATCCACGACAACGACGCGTGGTGGGACATGAAGAAGCGCGGCTACAAGCGTCCGCTCGGCGGCTACAAGGCGATCCACATGCCGAGCAACAGCGGCACCGGCGTGATCCTGGCCGGGATCAGCGTGGTCCTCGGCTTCGCCCTGGTCTGGTACATCTGGTGGCTGGCGGCGGTGAGCTTCGTCGCCCTGCTGGCGGCGGCCATCCACCACACCTTCAACTATCACCGTGACTTCCACATCCCCGCGGACGTGGTGGTGCGGACCGAGAACGAGCGGACCCGACTCCTCTCCGGGCAGGTGTAAAGCATGAGCACGACCCTGACAGCCGAGCGGCCCCGCAGCCAGGCTCCGGTGTTCCACGTTGTGGACGAGCACGCGCACCCAGAAGGCTCCAGCACCATGCTGGGCTTCTGGATCTACCTGATGAGCGACTGCCTCATCTTCGCGGTGCTGTTCGCGACCTACGGCGTTCTCGGCGCCAACTACGCCGCCGGGCCCGCGCCCAAGGACCTGTTCGACCTGCCGCTGGTGGCGCTGAACACCGCCATGCTGCTGTTCTCCTCCATCACCTATGGCTTCGCCATGCTGGCGATGGAGAAGGGACGGGTGTCGCAGACCCAGCTGTGGCTGGCGGTGACCGGCCTGTTCGGCGCCGCCTTCCTGGCCATCGAGCTCTACGAGTTCGCCCACCTGATCCACATCGGGGCGACCCCGCAGCGCAGCGCCTTCCTGTCGTCCTTCTTCACGCTGGTCGGCACCCACGGCCTGCACGTCACCTTCGGCCTCGTCTGGCTGGTGACGCTGATGGTGCAGGTCAACAAGCGCGGCCTGATTCCGGCCAACCGCCGGCGCCTGATGTGCCTCAGCCTGTTCTGGCACTTCCTGGACGTCATCTGGATCGGCGTCTTCACCTTCGTCTATCTGATGGGAATGCTGCGATGAGTTCTCACGCCGAACATCATTCCGGGCATCATGGGGCCGGGCATCATGGGGCCGGGCATCACGACCACGGCCACGGGGACGACGGGCACGCCCACGGGACGCTCGGCAGCTACGTGATCGGCTTCGTCCTGTCGGTGATCCTGACGGTCATTCCCTTCTGGCTGGTCATGGACGGGACGATCCTGGACAAGAACATGACCGCGATGGCGATCATGGCTCTGGCCGCCGTCCAGGTCGTCGTCCACATGATCTTCTTCCTGCACATGAACGGACGTGCGGAAGGCGGGTGGACCATGCTGTCGCTGATCTTCACGATCATCGTCGTGGTCATCATGCTGGCCGGTTCGCTGTGGGTGATGTACCACCTGAACACCAACATGATGCCGATCCACGACCCGAGCCAATTGCCGTGACCGGCACGGCGACCCACCGCCCGCGCCGGGGGCTGATCCTTCTCGGCGTCCTGGCGCTGGCGGGAGTCGCCGTCTTCACGTCGCTCGGCGTCTGGCAGGTCGAGCGGCTGTTCTGGAAGCTGGACCTGATCCAGCGGGTGGAGGAGCGGGCGCAGGCCGCGCCCGTTCCCGCCCCCGGCCCGGAGGACTGGCCCGCCGTCACGGCGGCCAGCCAGGAATACCGGCGGGTCGGCGTCACCGGGCGGTTCCTCAACGACCGGGAAACACTGGTCCAGGCGGTGACCGAACGGGGCGGCGGCTTCTGGGTGCTGACACCCTTGCGCACCGACCGGGGCTTCACCGTCCTGGTCAACCGGGGCTTCGTGCCGCCCGAGCGGCGCAGCACCGACAGCCGCCCCGACGGGCTGATCGATGCGGACACCACCGTCACCGGCCTGCTGCGGGTGACCGAGCCGGGGGGCGGTTTCCTGCGTTCCAACGATCCCGCGCAGGACCGCTGGTACTCCCGCGACGTGGCGGCCATCGCGGCGGCCCGTGGCGTGACGGAGGCGGCCCCCTATTTCATCGACGCCGAGGCCAGCCCGCAGGGCGGCTACCCGGTCGGCGGGCTGACCGTCCTGAAGTTCCCGAACAACCACCTCGTCTATGCGCTGACCTGGTTTGCCTTGGCTTTCATGGTGATCGCCGCGGCGCTCTATGTCGCGCGCAGTGAATGGCGCCGCCGCGGTTGAAGAAATAAGCTCTTTTTCTTTGTGGTTTTTCTGCCGGGTGGGAAGGGGATCCTCGCGGACTCTTTCGCCCGACTTTTTTGTGCTATCAAGGCCGACCGGAGTCCGGAGCAAGGCTGCCAAGCCGGGCCATCGTGCCCATATGAGTCGTGCCCATATGAATGGGGACCGAAGGAAGCCGGCGAAGGGCCAGACGTTTTCCGTGCGCGACACCACCGACAAGAAGAACCTGTTCCTGCTGGTGCAATTGCGCTGGCTCGCCGTCGCCGGGCAGGTGGTGACGATCCTGATCGTGCACTACCAGATGGGCATCACCCTGCCGCTCGACCAAATGGGCGCGGTGATCCTGTTCCTGGTCGCGCTGAACATCGCCAGCGTCCTGCATCTGCGCCGCCAGACCTCGGTGTCGAACACCCAGCTCTTCCTGGAGCTGCTGATCGACGTGTCGGCGCTCACGGTTCAGCTCTACCTCAGCGGCGGCGCGTCCAACCCCTTCATCTCGCTCTACCTGCTGCAGATCACGCTGGGGGCGGTGCTGCTGGAGGCGTGGTCGGCCTGGGCGCTGGTGCTGGTCGCCACGGCCTGCTTCACGCTGCTGATCGGCGCCTACCGTCCGCTGGCCCTGCCGCCGGGGCTGGAGGGGCTTCTGCTGGGGCTGCACATCCAGGGGATGTTCCTGTGCTTCGTGCTGACGGCCAGCCTGATCGTCCCCTTCATCACCCAGATCACCCGCAACCTGCGCGCCCGCGACGCCCATCTGGCCGATCTGCGCCAGCGCTCCATGGAGGAGGACCACATCGTGCGCCTCGGCCTGCTCGCTTCCGGCGCCGCGCACGAGCTGGGGACTCCGCTCGCCACGCTGTCGGTGATCGTGAACGACTGGCGGCGGATGCCGGTGGTCAAGGGCGACCCCGACATGGCCGAGGACATCGCCGAGATGCAGAACCAGATCGACCGCTGCAAGGCCATCGTGTCGGGCATCCTGCTGTCCTCCGGCGAGGCGCGGGGGGAGGGGACGCTGCGCACCACGGTGACCGCCTTCCTCGACGATCTGGTGGAGGAGTGGAAGGACAGCCGCTCCCCGGCCTGCGTCGATTACGACAACAGCGTCCGCTCGCGGGAGGGGATCATCTCCGACCTCGCGCTGAAGCAGGTGATCTTCAACGTCCTCGACAACGCGCTGGAGGTGTCACCCGGCTGGGTCGGCATCGCCGCCGGCCGGCAGGGGGACAGCCTTGTCCTGACCGTCAACGACGCCGGCCCCGGCTTCGAGGAGCGGATGCTGGCGGAATTCGGCAAACCCTACCGGTCGAGCAAGGGGCGGCCCGGCGGCGGATTGGGCCTCTTCCTGGTGGTCAACGTGGTGCGCAAGCTGGGCGGCTCGGTCGCCGCGCGCAACCGTCCCGGCGGCGGTGCCTCCGTCACCATGACCCTGCCGCTCGCCGCCCTGTCCGCGGGAGAGAGCCATGGAGACTGACCGTTCCCTCGTGCTGGTGGAGGACGACGCCGCCTTCGCCAAGGTCCTGCGCCGCTCCTTCGAGCGCCGGGGCTATCAGGTCTACTGGTGCGACAGCCTCGACGGGCTGCGGGCGCTGCTGGAGACGGTGCCCTTCGTCTACGCGGTGGTCGACCTGAAGCTCGGCAGCGGCTCCGGCCTGGAATGCGTGCGGGAGCTGCACGCCAGCGACCCGGAGACGCGGATCGTCGTCCTCACCGGCTTCGCCAGCATCGCCACGGCGGTCGAGGCGATCAAGCTGGGCGCCTGCCACTACCTCGCCAAGCCGTCCAACACCGACGACATCGAGGCGGCGTTCGAGCGCACGGAGGGCGATCCCTCCATTGCGCTGGGCGCGCGGGCGACTTCGCTGAAGACACTGGAGTGGGAGCGCATCCACGAAACCCTGGCGGAAACCGGCTTCAACATCTCCGAAACCGCCCGCCGCCTGGGGATGCACCGACGCACCCTGGCCCGCAAGCTGGAGAAGAAGCAGGTGCCCTGAACGGGCTTTCCCCCTGTCCAGTCGGTCAAAGGATGCGCATGGCCGCTGGACAATGGCCGCCAGTCCGCCCATTTTTCACGGCCTGTTACAGTCGTGTGTCATACGCAGCAGCAAGGAGCAGTGTGAAGTGTCTCTTTCCACGTCGAGCAGCAGCCCCTCCGATCCGCGGACCGAGGCCCGCCGTCTTCTGACGGACGCCATCTCCACGTATCTCCAGTCGTGCAAGGATCTGGCTGCTGCGACCGAACGCGCGACCGAGACGAGCGGCAGCATCGACACCCAGGCCCGCCGCAAGGCTTACCAGACGCTGACCGAGCTGGGCGATCAGGTCCGTCTCGCGCAGCGCCGCCTCGTCACCGCGGCCAAGCAGGCCCGCCGGGTCATGCCGGTCGCCGAGATCGAGGAGGTCGCCAAGAAGCTGGACAAGCGCGACACCACGGAAAGCGCCGCCGTGCTGGTCAAGGCCGCCCTGGTCAATTGATTGGATCAATTGACCTGATCAACCGACGTCGGTTGGGGTAGGGCTCGCCTGTTCGGCATAGTCGAATCCGCCGGATCGGCGGGAATCGCCGGATTTTTGCGGGTCACAGCGTCGCGCCCGGTCGATTCCGGGCGGGAGCATCTTGCGCGCCGACGCCCGTCAGGGTAGGTCAAAGGCGCCTGGAGCCCCGGAACATGCTGGGGTTCCGCCACGAACAAGGGGAATTTGGGAATGACGAAGGCCGATCTCATCGACGCGATCGCCGGCAAGCTGGGCGGCACGAAGGCCGACGCCGGCAAGGCGCTGGACGCGGTTCTGGAAAGCCTGCAGGACGCGCTGGTCAAGGGGGAGACGGTCAAGCTGCCGGGCTTCGGCCAGTTCGAGATCGCCGAGCGCGGCGAGCGCACGGGCCGCAACCCGCAGACCGGTGCGGAGATCAAGATCGCCGCCTCCAAGGCGCCGAAGTTCTCCGCCGGCAAGGCCCTCAAGGACGCCGTCAACGGCAAGGCCGAGTAACGGCGCCGGGTTTACCCCTCTCCCTCCCCGGGAGAGGGGATTTCACCACCCGCTCAATGCGGGTTCGCCGGTCCCGGCGTGGCGTCGGCCAGCCAGCGGCCGAGCGGGTCGTCCGTTTCGCCGCCCGTATCGTTTGACGCCTCGCTCCAGCCCGGCGGCACGCCGTCCATGTTCGGCAGGCGGTGGGCGATGCCCTTGTGGCAGTCGATGCAGGTGCGCTGCCCGCTGAACAGATATTGCTGATGGATGCGCGCCGCCCGCGCCCCCTGCTTGGTGATGTCCATCGATTCCGCGCTGTGGCAGTTGCGGCATTCCAGGGAATTGTTGGCCTTCAGCCGCGCCCATTCATGCTCGGCCAGCTCGCGCCGCTTCTCCAGGAACTTGTCCCGCGTGTCGATGGTGCCGAAGATCTTGCCCCAGACCTCCTTCGAGGCCTGCATCTTGCGGGCGATCTTGTCGGTCCAGTTGTGCGGAACGTGGCAGTCCGGGCAGGTCGCCCGCACGCCGGAGCGGTTGGTGAAGTGGATGGTGGTCTTCAGCTCCTCGAACACGTTGTCCCGCATCTCGTGGCAGCTGGTGCAGAATTTTTCGGTGTTGGTGACCTCCAGGGCGGTGTTGAAGCCGCCCCAGAACATCACGCCGGCCAGGAAGCCGCCCAGCGTCAGGAAGCCGAGGCTGAGGTAACGGCTCGGCCCCGCGATGATCCGCCAGGGCCGCAGCAGGAAATCGGGCAGCTTCATCGCCGGTCACCCCCGTCCGACGGGCGGCTGACGAGGCTGTCCATGTCCCTGAACGTGTTCGGGACGATGGGCTGGGCCATGGTCTGGGGGACGTGGCACTGCGTGCAGAAATAGCGGCGCGGGGCCACCGCGCCCAGGGTCTGCCCCTCGCGGTCCACATAGTGGGTGATGCTGATCATCGGCGCCTGGGTGGCCCCGGTGAACTGCCGGCTGTGGCAGGTCAGGCACTGGTTGTTGTTCAGGCTGATCTGATAATCGCGGATGTTGTGCGGGATGACCGGCGGCTGTTCCGGATAGTTGCGGGCGACCCGCCGGTCGTCGGTGACGTCGGCGGGGATCGGCGGGGCCGGGTCCTCGTCGGTGAACTGGATCGGCGGACGGAAGGGCTCCTTGACCTGTCCGGTTCCCTGGGCGGCGAGCAGTGCGGGCACGAGGCAGGGCAGGGCCGCGGCCAGCGCGAGCATGAGATGGCGGCGCATGGGTCGGGTCCTCCCTCAGACGGCCACGATCTTGACGGCGCACTTCTTGAAGTCCGTCTGCTTGCTGATCGGGTCGGTGGCGTCGAGCGTGCATTTGTTGATGAGGCGTGCCGAATCGAACCAGGGCACGAAGACCACCCCGCGCGGCGGCCGGTTGCGCCCCCGCGTCTCGACCCGCGTGCGCATCTCGCCGCGCCGCGACATCACCTTGACCTCCGAGCCGCGGCGCAGGCCCCGGTCCTTCGCGTCGTCCGGGTGCATGTAGACCAGCGCCATCGGCATGGCCTTGTACAGCTCGGGCACCCGCATGGTCATGGAGCCGGAGTGCCAGTGCTCCAGCACGCGGCCCGTGACCAGCCACAGGTCGAAGTCCTTGTCGGGCGATTCCGCCGGGGGTTCGTAGGGGAAGGCGAACAGGTTGGCCTTGCCGTCCGGGTTTCCGTAGAAGCGCACACCCTCGCCCTTGGGGACGTAGGGGTCGAGCCCCTCCCGGTAGCGCCACTTCGTCTCCTTGCCCTCGACCACCGGCCAGCGCAGCCCGCGCACCTCGTGGTAGGTGTCAAAGGGCGCCAGATCGTGGCCGTGGCCGCGCCCGAAGGCGGCATACTCCTCGAACAGGCCCTTCTGCACATAGAAGCCGAAGGCCTTCGACTCCCGGTTCTCGTAGGCGGGGTCCAGCTCCGACACGGAGAAGCGGTCGACGTTGCCGTTGCGGAACAGCACGTCGAACAGGGTCTTGCCGCGGAAGTCGGGATTGGCGTCGAGGATTTCCTTCGGCCACACCTCGTCGGTGGTGAAGCGCTTGGAGAACTCCATGAGCTGCCAGAGGTCCGAACGCGCCTCGCCCGGCGCGTTGACGAGCTGGTGCCAGAAATGGGTCCGCCGCTCGGCGTTGCCGTAGGCGCCCTCCTTCTCCACCCACATGGCGGCTGGCAGGATCAGGTCGGCGGCGGCGGCGGTCACCGTCGGGTAGGCGTCCGACACCACGATGAAGTTGTCCGGGTTTCGGTAGCCGGGATAGGTCTCGTTGTCGCTGTTGGGCGCCGCCTGGAGGTTGTTGTTGACCATGATCCAGTAGGCGTTGAGCTTCCCGTCCTTCAGCATCCGGTCTTGCAGGACGGCATGGTAGCCGACCTTGTCAGGCAGCAAGCCCCTGGGGATCTTCCAGATCTCTTCGGTGTGGGAGCGGTGTTCGGGGTTGGTGACCACCATGTCGGCGGGCAATCGGTGGGCGAAGGTGCCGACCTCGCGCGCCGTGCCGCAGGCCGAGGGCTGACCGGTCAGCGAGAAGGGGCTGTTGCCGGGTTCGGAGATCTTGCCGGTCAGAAGATGCAGGTTGTAAACCATATGGTTCACCCACACGCCCCGGACGTGCTGGTTGAAGCCCATGGTCCACAGCGACATGACCTTGGTGTTGGGATCGGCGTACAGCTCGGCGAGCGCCAGCAGCCGCTCCTTGGGGACCTTGCTCAGCTCCGATGCCTTCTCGACGGTGTAGTCGCTGACGAAGCGGGCGAATTCGTCGAAGCTCATGGGAGTGGAGACGGCGGCGTCCTTGGCGTGGAGCGCCCGCACCTCCAGCGGGTCGTCGGGCCGCAGCCCGTAGCCGATGTCCTTCTGGCCGAGGCGGAAGCTGCAATGCTTCTCGATGAACGCCTTGTTCACCCGCCCGGTCTGGATGATGTGGTTGGCGATGAAGTTCAGGATGGCCAGATCGGTTCCCGGCTCGAAGATCATCGGGATGTCGGCCAGCTCGAAGCTGCGGTGTTCGAAGGTCGAGAGGACGGCCACCTTCACATGGTTGTGGGCCAGCCGCCGGTCGGTGATGCGCGTCCACAGGATGGGGTGCATCTCCGCCATGTTGGAGCCCCAGAGGACGAAGGCGTCGGCGTGCTCGAAATCGTCGTAGCAGCCCATCGGCTCGTCCATGCCGAAGGTGCGGATGAAGGCGACGGCGGCCGACGCCATGCAGTGGCGGGCGTTGGGGTCGAGGTTGTTGGTGCGGAAGCCGGCGCGCATCAGCTTGGACGCGGCGTAGCCCTCCCAGATCGTCCATTGGCCGGACCCGAACATGCCGACGGCGTCCGGCCCCTTCTCCTTCAGCACCCGCTTCCACTGGCGGGCCATCTCGTCGAAGGCCTCGTCCCAGGAGACCGGGCGGAACTCGCCGTCCTTGTGGTACTTGCCATCGCGCATGCGCAGCAGCGGCTGGGTCAGCCGGTCCTGCCCGTACATGATCTTGGACAGGAAATAGCCCTTCACGCAGTTCAGGCCGCGGTTGACCTCCGCCTGCATGTCGCCGTGGGTGGCGACGACGCGGTTGTCCTTGGTGGCGACCATGACGCTGCATCCGGTGCCGCAGAAGCGGCAGGGCGCCTTGGACCAGGTGAGCTGGGCGTCCTCGCCCGCCACCAGGGATGGCTGGGCCATGGCGGGCAGGCTGATGCCCCCCGCCGTCGCGGCGGCCGCGACCGCCTGCGCCTTGATGAAATCCCGCCGGTCAAGCATGGGTTCCTCCCCCTTTTTCTTGACGAATGTGAAGTTTGGACGCGTCAGCGCCGCGCCGTAGCGACCTCCTCCGCGCTCCGGGCCGGCAGCGGCTCGGCGTGGTGGAAGACCATGACCGCCGACATCACGCCGGGCATCAGGTGGATCGCGGTCATGCGGTCGGCGATGCGGCCCTCATGGGAGCCTTCCACGGTCACCACCATCCGGCCCCGCTCCTCGGCATGGACCTCCACGTCGCCCAATGCGGCGACGGCGGCCCGCACGTCGGGGCTGCGCTCGGGGCGCAGATGGACGAGGATCGAGGCGACGTGCCATTCCGCCGGCGCGTCGTCCGGCCGGTCTGGAGCGTCATCACGTGCGTCAGAGTGCATGGGCGGTCTCCGGTCCGGGGTGCAGGGTGACGGCGTCGGCGGGGCAGGCGGCCTGACAGGCGCCGCAGCCGGTGCAGGCGCTTTCCTCCACCATGGGAGCCGCCACGCCGCCCGGCGCCAGGGCGAAGCGGATGGCCGCTTCCGGACAGGCGTCGCGGCAACTGCGGCAGACGATGCGGTGGGTGGCGAGGCACGACGCGCCGATCCGCACCGTCAGCGTCCAAGGACGCGCGGCGGCTCGGTCGAAGACCGGTTCGGGGCAGCAATCGGCGCAGGCGGCGCAGAAGCTGCACTCGCCATGCTTGAAGTCGATCTCGGGGAATCCGCCGTCCCCCCGGCGGACGATGCCTTCCGGACAGGAGTCGGCGCAGGCGCCGCAGCGGGTGCACAGGTCGGTGAAGCGCTCCGTCCGGGACCAGGGCGGGCGCAGCGGCGCCGGCTCGGCTCGGCGCCGTCCGCGAAGAAAGCCTCGTCGCCCTAAGTCGACCGATTCATCGGCCATGGCGCCGCTCCCCTCAGACCGGGGGCGGACCGGGCGGACCCATGATGAGTTGCGACATCCAGACCAGGAAGCCGTAGCCGCCCACGACGGCGACCGACAGGATCGGCCAGATCACCACCGCCAGAATCAGGAACATGGCGATTTCCCGCCGTTTCGCGCCGGGATCGGGCATGGGCGGGCTGGCGGCGGCGCGGGACGGGA
>NZ_WHOR01000419.1:0-3193 GCF_013340925.1 Azospirillum formosense | reverse complement strand
TACACCTACATGCAGTGTCGTGGGTCCGGTGCTGTATGTGAAAGAAAGATGTCTGCGGGTTGGTGGGGGGGGCAGGGCGGGGGTTGGACGGGCCGGAGGGCGGCGTGCGAACCCCGCCGATCTGCACTCCGGTCCGGCAACTCCATGGCGGTTTGCGCCGGGGCGCCAACTGCGCTAACCATCCGGTTCCGCAAGCGCCCGTCCCGCAAGCCTCCCCTCACAGGCGTCAAGGTGGCCCGACCGTCATGAGCATCGACATCACCCTGGTCCTGGGCGGCGCCCGCTCCGGCAAGAGCCGCTACGCCGAGGGGCTGGTCACCGCATCGCCCGGCCCGCGGGTCTACATCGCCACCGCCCAGGTCTGGGATGCCGAGATGGCCGACCGCGTCGCCCGCCACCAGGAGGACCGCGGCCCCGGCTGGACGACGGTGGAGGAACCGCTCGACCTGCCCGGCGCGCTGCGCCGCCACGCCGGCACCGGAACGGGCGTGCTGGTCGATTGCCTGACGCTGTGGCTGTCCAACCTGATGATGGCCGACGCCGACGTGTCCGCCCGCTCCGCCGAGCTGCTGGTCGCTTTGGCCGAGGTGGAGGGGCGGCTGGTGCTGGTTTCCAACGAGGTGGGGCTGGGCATCGTGCCGGACAACGCGCTGGCCCGCCGCTTCCGCGACCATGCGGGACGGCTGCACCAGGACATCGCCGCCGTGGCCCAGCGGGTGGCCTTCGTCGCCGCCGGGCTGCCGCTGCTGCTGAAAGGAGAGACGCCATGACCGAGAACGCCGACCGGAACGATGCCGACCAAAACGCGCGCCACGCCGAGAAGATGAAGCGGCGCAAGGCGCTGCACGACCGGGTGATGGCCGGCAAGACCCAGGAGAAGGGCCTGCTGATGGTCAACACCGGCAACGGCAAGGGCAAGTCCACCGCCGCCTTCGGCCTGATCCTGCGCGCCGCCGGGCATGGCATGCGGGTTGGCGTGGTGCAATTCGTCAAGGGCGCCTGGTCCACCGGCGAGACGGTGGCGCTGGAGCGCTTCGAGGATCTCGTGGACTTCCACACGATGGGCGAGGGCTTCACCTGGGAGACCCAGGACCGCGAGCGCGACATCGCCGCCGCCAAGGCCGCCTGGGCCAAGGCGCAGGAGCTGATGGCCGACCCCAAATACAGCCTCGTCGTGCTGGACGAGCTGAACATCGTCCTGCGCATGGGCTATCTGCCGGTCGAGGAGGTGTTGCCGGTGCTGACCGGGCGGCGCGAGGGGCTCCATGTGCTGGTCACCGGCCGCACCGCCAAGCCGGAACTGATCGAGGCCGCCGACCTCGTGACCGAGATGACCCTGGTCAAGCACCCCTTCCAGGCGGGCATCAAGGCCCAGCCGGGCATCGAGTTCTGAGCCATGCCGCGCGCGATCATGTTGCAGGGCACCGGCTCCGACGTCGGCAAGTCGCTGCTGGTGGCCGGGCTGTGCCGGGCGCTGGTCCGCCGCGGCCTGACCGTGCGCCCTTTCAAGCCGCAGAACATGTCCAACAACGCCGCCGTCACCGCCGACGGCGGCGAGATCGGGCGCGCCCAGGCGCTCCAGGCGCGGGCCTGCGGGGTGGCGCCGTCCGTCCACATGAACCCGGTGCTGCTGAAGCCGCAGTCGGACGTCGGGTCCCAGGTGGTGGTGCGCGGCGTCGTGGCGGGCACGGCGCGGGCCGGCGACTACCAGTCGCGCAAGGGGCAGCTTCTCCCCACCGTGCTCGACAGCTTCGAGCGGCTGAAGGCCGAGGCGGACGTGGTGGTGGTCGAGGGGGCGGGCAGCCCGGCCGAGGTCAATCTCCGGGCCGGCGACATCGCCAATATGGGCTTCGCCACCGCGGCGGGCGTGCCGGTGGTGCTGGTGGGCGACATCGACCGCGGCGGGGTGATCGCCAGCCTCGTCGGCACCCACGCCCTGATTCCGCCGGAGGAGCGGGCGCTGGTCGCCGGCTTCCTCATCAACAAGTTCCGCGGCGACGTGCGGCTGTTCGACGGCGGCCTGTCGGTCATCGCGGAGCGCACGGGCTGGCCCAGCTTCGGCGTCGTGCCCTGGCTGGCCGACGCCGCCCTGCTGCCGGCGGAGGACGCGGTGGCGCTGGACACCTGGAAGACCCGTTCCGGGGGGCGGCTGCGCGTTGCCGTGCCGATGCTGTCGCGCATCGCCAACTTCGACGATTTCGACCCGCTGGCCCAGGAGCCGGACGTGGCCCTGTCGATGGTGCCGCGCGGCCAGCCGCTGCCGGGCGACGCCGATCTGGTCATCCTGCCGGGCAGCAAGGCGACCATCGCCGATCTGGCGGTGCTGCGCGCCCAGGGCTGGGACATCGATCTGGCGGCGCACCGCCGGCGCGGCGGGCGGGTGCTGGGCATCTGCGGCGGCTACCAGATGCTTGGCCGCCGCATCGCCGACCCGGACGGCATCGAGGGCCCGCCGGGCGAGGCCGAGGGGCTGGGCCTGCTGGACGTGGACACCGTGCTGAAGGGGCCGAAGGTGCTGGAGGAGGCAACCGGGACGGATTCCGCCACGGGGGCCGCGGTCGCCGGCTACGAGATGCACATGGGCCGCACGGAGGGGCCGGACCGCGCCCGCCCGATGCTGACCCTGGCGAACGGGCGGACGGACGGGGCCGTGTCCGCCGACGGGCGGGTGATGGGCTGCTACCTGCACGGCCTGTTCGGGGCGGACGGCTTCCGCGCCGCCTTCCTGACGGGGCTTGGGAGCGAGGCGTCCGGCCAGTCCTACGCCGCGACGGTCGAACAGGCGCTCGATCGCATCGCCGCCCGGCTGGAGGAGCATGTGGACATCGACGCCCTGCTGGCCGCGGCGCGGTGAGCGGCAGCTTCATGAAACGGATTTCATGATCCCGCAACGCTGGGGTCAGGCGGGCGACGCTACAAATGCAGTCATTGACGACGTTTGATTACTGGCGAGTCATCCACCGGCGGTTCCCGCCGCCGGCCACACACGATCCGGAATGTTCCCGCATACCCTCGGATCGTTTCTTGCGGCGGTGTGCATCGGGTTTTTGCCTTGGATCGGCGTCCCCCGCCCAGGCTTCCCCCCAACCCCCGCACCCCCCCCTCTTCTTTTTCCCCCCCGCCTTCTTCCGGAAACCCGGGGCCTTCACCGGCGGCCCCCCCGCCGGGTTGGTATGGGGTCTCCAGCCCCCGT
>NZ_WHOR01000418.1:0-3206 GCF_013340925.1 Azospirillum formosense | reverse complement strand
ACGGTAAGGGCCGCGACGGCGGCCCCGCAGGCTCATGCCTGCGAAGGCAAGCGGCCGGACGGCCGCGCCCGCCGTCTGAGGGCAAGCGCAAAGCCTGATGTGTCAGGCTTTGCGCTTGATTGTATGATCGGCCTGACCCGGCAGCGCTGGGTGAGGAAGAGGGGACACGCCCGCCCTGGAAATCGATGCGTTTTGCGCGTCGCCTCTTCCCGTCGTGCAGGGTGCTGCCCTATGGTCGAAACGCAACGGTTGCCGTGCCGCGAACGAGATCGTCGATGGAAGAGCCTCTGGTCAGCGTCGTCATACCGGCTTTCAACCGGGCCCACACGCTGCGCCGTGCCATCGAAAGCGTGCAAATGCAGGACGTCGGGTCCTGGGAACTGATCGTCGTGGACGATGGCTCCATCGACGGCAGTCCGGAGATTCCCGAATCCTTCGGCGATGCGCGCATCCGCCTGATCCGGCACGAGACCAACCGTGGTGCGGCGGCGGCCCGCAACACGGGGGTCGCTGCGGCGCATGGCCGTTACATCGCCTTCCTCGATTCCGACGATGAATGGTTGCAGGGCAAGCTCCGGGCTCAGCTGGACGCCCTGGAAAGCGGACCGGACACGCCGCAGGCTTTGTGCACCGGCTTCCTGCTGCACCGGGAGGAAACCGGACGCTGCACGAAGCGGTGGCCGAAGCCGGAAGGGACATGGTTCGAGACGCTTCTGGACGGCTGCTACGTTTCGCCCGGCTCCACCCTCATGGTGCGGCGGGACTGCTTCGCCGCCGTCGGACCGCTCGACGAGACGCTGCCCCGGCTCGAGGATTGGGACTGGCTTCTGCGCTGCATGGAGCGCTTCGCCTTCGACTGCCTGCCGGTGCTGGGGGCGGTGGTGCATGTGGGGCGGCCCGCGCGCTCGGCCCCGGTCACGGTCGCCATCGATCGCCTCGACCGGCTGCACGCCGAGCGGGTCCTGCGCGTCGCCGGTCCGGAAGGGCTGCGGCGCTTCCGGGCCAGCCTCGCCATCGAACAGGCGGTCGCCGCCGTGCATGAGGACGCCCATATGACGGCGCTCAGCCACATCGGGCGCGCCTTCTCCTGGTCGCCGACGCGCACCGCGCGTTTCCTGGCCCGCTGCGCGGTCCGCGCCTTCTGACGGCGGTGGCGTTCCGCCTCAGCGGTGGGCGGGCAGGCGGCGGTAGAGGGCCAGCAGCCGGTCGACGGTGGCCGGCCAGGTGAAGTCGCGGACACGCACGCGGCCCGCGGCGGCCAGCCGGCTGCGCAGAAGGGGGTCGCCCAGCACCCGCTCCAAGGCCTCCGTCAGGCTCTCAGGCTGTGCAGGATCGAAATAGACGGCGGCGTCGCCGGCGATCTCGGGGAAGCAGCTGCGGTCGCTCAGCACCGCCGGGCAGCCGTTGGCAAGGCTTTCCAGGATCGGCAGCCCGAACCCTTCGTACAGCGACGGGAAGACGAAGGCGGCGGCGTGCGCGTAAGCGTAGGCAAGGTCGCCGGCCGCCAGCGTGCGCTGGTGCAGGCGGGCGGCGCACCCGGCCTCCAGGAAGGGCTGGCGCTCCTCGTCCAGGAGATGGCCCCCGCCGACGCAGACCAGATGCAGGTCGGTCCGGTGCGCCATCAGGGCGGCCAACCGCCGCGCCACGCCCGCAAAGTTCTTGTAGCCGTCGCGTCGCCCGACGATCAGCAGGAAGCGGTCCGGCAGAGCGATTCCCGCCCGGCGGCCCGGCACCCACACGGCGTCCCGCGACAGGCCATGATGCACCACCTCCACCCGCGCCGGATCGATGCCGTAGAGGCGGACCAGGTCGGCCTTGGTGTGCTCCGACACCGCGACGATGGCGGCGGCGGCGGCGCAGAGCGCCCGCTTGCCGGGATGGATCTCCTCCGGTTTGGCGAAGATCTCCGGCATCAGTTCCGGAGCCATGTCGTGGACGGTCACCACCATGGGGCGCCCGTGCAGGAGATCGGTCAGGCTGGTGTCGTAGAAGGTTTGATGGAAGACGTCGAAGGCCCCGTGCCGCAGCGCCCGGCGGATCAGCCGGCGGTTATGGGCGCGCAGCAGGCTGCGCTTTCCGGGAAAATGCCCGCCGCCCAGGAAATCCCGGACATCCAGGCCCGGCTGATCCATCAGGTGGCTGTTGATGACCTGCCGGAAGGGCAGGACCACCTGGACGCCGGGCCGGGCGCGCAGCTCAGCGACAAGCTCCGCGAAGCAGCGCGACACCCCGCCGTGGCGCTGGATGGAGAAGATGTGGTCGTCGAAGAGAATGCGCATGCGCCGTCTCAGCGCCGCCACGTCACGCCGAGCCGCACCAGGACGCCCAGCGTGACCGCGCGCAGGCGCCAGAAGGGGCTGTTCTGCATGCTGGTCAGCTCGTTCTGGACCGTGCGCAGATGCTGTTCGCTGCGCTGGAGGCGGCGGCGCAGGACCCAGGGGGATTCCTCGTCCTCGTCGTTGGCGCCAGTGGCCGCGCCGGCGGCCTGCGTGGTCCGCAACTCCTGCCACACCGGCGGCGGCGGGGCCAGGCGCCCGTCCTTCAGCTTGGCGACGCTGTCCAGCAGATGGGCGGCCATGGTTTCGGCCATGGCGGTGAAGGAGAAGCGGGCGGCCTGTTCCAGCCCGCGGCGGACCATGTCGGCGCGGCGTCCCGGATCGCGCGCCGCGGCGAGGGCCGCAACCATGCCGGCGGCATCGTCCTCGCCCACGAACAGGGCGGCGTCGCCGGC
This sequence comes from Azospirillum formosense, assembly GCF_013340925.1. GTDB lineage: Bacteria > Pseudomonadota > Alphaproteobacteria > Azospirillales > Azospirillaceae > Azospirillum > Azospirillum formosense. Next base: position 475 of record NZ_WHOR01000418.1, on the reverse strand, counting down.
CACCTCGATCAGCGAGGAGTTGGCGCAGGTGATCACCGGGCAGCCGCAGGCCATCGCCTCGACGACCGGCATGCCGAAGCCCTCGTAGCGCGACGGGTAAGCCATCGCCTCCGCCCCGGCGTAGGCCAGACGCAGTTCGTCGTCGCTCAGCGACAGGCGCAGCATCCGGGTGTCGGGCGCCAGGGCACGGAACATCGGCTCCACCTCCTTGCCGCCGCCCACGCACAGCAGGGTGAGGTCGCGGGTCGCCGGGTCGCCCAGGCCGAGCGCGCGGGCCAGCAACAGACCGTTCTTGTAGCCCCGGTAGCCGGCGCGGTCGCCGACCATCAGCACATAGGGGCCGGTCAGTCCGTGCGCCTTGCGGAAGGCGTCGACCTCCGCGGCCCCGGCCGGGCGGAAGGCGTCGCCGACGCCGTTGTGGGCGACCACGGTGCTGCCGGCGGGGACGCAGGGGAACGCCCGCTCCAGGTCGCGG
>NZ_WHOR01000417.1:0-3222 GCF_013340925.1 Azospirillum formosense | reverse complement strand
GGGGGGAGGGGTTGCTGCGTTGCGGCCGTTCGCCACCGGAAGCCGCCTGCTCGGCGGCGTCGAGCATGGCTTCGGCCTGCTTCTGGATCGCGGCGGCGCGGGCCTGGTCCATGGGGTCGCTGCTTTCCTTCCGGACATAGCCGGCGGCCTGCTCGGCGAGGTCGAGGGTTTCGACCACCTCGTCCATCGTTTCCTCCAGCGCGGTCACATCGACCTTTTTGCCGGTCATTTCGTCGTCTCCCGTCGTTGCGGTTGGTGAAGCCAACAGGAGCGGGGCGGCGGCCGTTCCCAATCTGGTAATCCGTGCAGCCACCCGAAAAAAATCGGGAAGGGCGTGGGAATAGTTTTTTGCAGCGCACGTTCGTCTGTGTGTCCGGTGGCGCCCGCCACCCATCCTACCCAGGCTTGCGAAATCCCCACATGAGCAACCCGAAGCGTTCGATCCGGTCTGCGGCCTTGGCCGCGGCGATGCTCGCCGTGACTGCCGGCCACGCGTCCTTCTGGTCCTGGCGCAACGCGCCCACTCCTGTGGACGCCGTGCCGGGTCGCATCGAATCCGTCTCCTACTCCCCCTCGGGCCGCAGCTACGACCCGAACCACCAGCCGGTGGTCGATGCGGTGGAACTGGACCGCGACATGACCGCCATCGCCGGCTTCGCCGACGGTGTCCGCACCTACTCCACGCTGGGCTCCCAGGGCGACGTCCCGGCCATCGCGGCCAAGCATGGCCTGGATGTCACGCTGGGCGTCTGGCTGAGCGACGACAAGGCCCGCAACGAGCGCGAGGTCGCCCGCGCCATCGTGCTGTCGCGCACCGTGCGCGGCATCGAGCGCGTGGTGGTCGGCAACGAGACGCTGCTGCGCGCCGAACTGACCGACACGGAACTGGCCTCCTACATCCGCCGCGTCCGCGCCGGCGTGCCGAAGCACATCAAGGTCGGCACCGCCGACGTGTGGTCCGAGATCGTCAAGGCCAAGGAGACCATCGCGGCGTCCGACTACATGGGCGTCCACGTCCTGCCCTACTGGGAGGGCGTGCCGGTGGACAAGGCGCTGACCTGGATCCGCGACCGGCTGGACACCGTGCGCAAGGCGCATCCGGGCAAGCCGCTGTTCGTGGGCGAGGTGGGCTGGCCGTCGGGCGGCGAGAACTTCCACGACGCCTACCCGACGCCGCAGGCCCAGGCCTTCGTCGTCCGCAACTTCGCCGCCGAGGCGGGGATGCTCGGCATCGACTACAACGTGGTCGAGGCGTTCGACGGCGTGTGGAAGTCCAGCATCGAAGGCTCGCCCGGCCCGACCTGGGGCGTGCTCGACGCCGACCGCGCGCCGAAATGGCCGCTGGCCGGTGACGTCCCGGCCCCCTGGGGCGACCGTGCGGGCGCCGCCGTGGCGCTGGCCCTCGGCCTCGCCTTGTCGGCCTTCGCCGCCTTCCGCCGCCGCACCAACATGACCTACGCGCTGGCCGCGTCGGTGGGCGCCAACATCGTCGGCTTCGGCGTCGGCTCGGCCGTCGCCGGCGCCTACGCCGAATACTTCACCTTCGGCGCCGCGACCACCTGGGGCTCCGCCTTCCTGCTGGGCGCACTGATGATGTCGGTGGCCTTCGCCGACCTGACCGAGGTGGCCCGCCGCCTGTTCACCGGCCGCGCCCCGGCCCTGCTGCCGCGGGTTCCCGCGGTGCCGGAGCACAAGCCGATGGTGTCCGTGCACATCGCCGCCTGCCGCGAGCAGCCGGACGTGCTGGCCGCCACGCTGACCTCGCTGGCCCGCGTCGACTACCCGGACTACGAGGTCGTCGTCCTCATCAACAACACCGAGGACGAGGCGCTCGTCCGCCCGGTCGAGGAGCTGTGCGCCGAGCTGGGTCCGAAGTTCAAGTTCCATTGGTATAAGAAGATTTCCGGCTTCAAGGCCGGCGCGCTGAACGCCGCGCTGCGCCACACCGACCCGCGCGCCGAGATCGTCGCCGTGCTCGACGCCGACTACACGGTGGAGCCGGACTGGCTGAACAAGCTGGCCCCGACCTTCGCCGACCCGCGCGTCGGCATCGTCCAGGCGCCGCAGGAGCACCGCGACGGCCATGAGACGGCGCTGAAGGCCGCCATGACCGCCGAGTACCGCCCCTTCTTCGACGTCGGCATGCAGGAGGGTCTGACCTCCCAGGCCTTCGTCTGCCACGGCACGATGATCATGCTGCGCCGCTCCGCCATGGAACAGGTCGGCGGCTGGTCGGAAGAGGGCATCTGCGAGGACACCGAGCTGGGCATCCGCATCCTGTCGGCCGGCTACCGCGCCGCCTACACGGACGAGCGTCTCGGCCAGGGCCTCGCCCCCGACAACTTCATGCAGTTCCGCAAGCAGCGCGACCGCTGGGTCTTCGGCTCCACCCAGATCCTGCGCGCCCACTGGAAGAAGTTCCTGCCCGGCGCCACGGAGCTGACGCTCGGCCAGAAGATCGGCTACCTGACCAACTGGGCGCGCTGGTGGTCCGACGCGGTGGGCGTGCTGGCCGCCGGTGCGGCGGTCACCTGGACCTTCGCCTCGCTGGTCCTGCCGCTGCACCTGCCGCCGGTCCAGGCCACCGCCGCGGTGCTGGGAGCCCTGGTCCTGCGCGCCGGGTCGAGCCTGCTGGCCTCGCGCTACGCCTCCGGCAACTCGTGGAAGGAGAGCTTCGGGGCCTGCGCCGTCGGCATGGCGCTGTCCACCACGGTGGCGCTCGCCGCGCTCCGCGGTGTGGTCCGCAAGCGCGACGCCTTCCGCGTCACCGCCAAGGGCGGCAAGCGGACGCAGGGGGCCTTCTGCGCCAAGCCGGAAGCCTGGCTGTCGGGTGCGCTGCTGGCCTCCGCGGTCACCGCGTGGTTCGCCAACCCGCTGGGCACCCTGTCGCTGGAGCTGTGGGCGATCCTGCTGACCGCGATGGCCGTGCCCAACCTGATGGCCGTGGGCCTCGCGATCGGCGACATGCTGCCCGCCGGCACCCCGCGCCCGGCGCCGCTGCCCGCCCCGCAGGGCGTGGTCCAGCCCGCCGCCGCGCAGGCCAAGGGCGCCAACGAGCCGGTCGCCGCGTAACCGCGCAACTCCAAACGGAGAAAGCCCCCTTGCCGCCGGCAAGGGGGCTTTTTCTTTTGTCTTCATGGTCCCTCTCCCGTCCCGGGGGAGGGAAGGGGCCCGCGCCGCAGGGGGGGGAAGGGAGGGGGTAAGGACCAGGAGCGGCCCGGT
>NZ_WHOR01000416.1:0-3229 GCF_013340925.1 Azospirillum formosense | reverse complement strand
GAAGAAGCTCTTGTCGGCGTCGACCACCAGCGTGCCGTTCCACCACAGGCCGGACTGGCCCTTGACCACGTCCTTGCCGTCCAAGGCACCCTTGTCATAGGTGACGTTGCTGTCGGTGGGCATGACCGACTTGCCGTTGATGGTGATCTTGTTGACCAGCAGGTTGCGGTCCTGGCCGTTCACCGTGGCGTCGTTGTCGTACTGGATCTGGACCTTGTGCGCCTGATCCGCCGTGGCGTTGATCGAGAAGGCGTAGTCCTTGGCCGACGCGCCGGCCATGCCTTCGCCGACCTTCTTGCCGTCGATCAGCAGGTTGAAATGCGCGTTGACGCCGCCTGCGGCGTTGCCCTGCAGGTTCAGGATGACCTGGCTGTTGCCGGCGGGGGCCGGCGGCGTCGGGACCGGGAAATAGTCCTTGGTCAGGGCGAAATCGAGCGAACCGTCCCACCACATGCCTTCCTGGCCGGGGATCACGTCCTTGCCGTCGGAGGCGCCGCGGTCGTAGCTGACCAGCGAGCTGGTGGAGGCGACGGACTTGCCGTTCACTTCCAGCGACTTGACGAGCAGGTTGCGGTCCTGCCCGTTCACATAGCCGTCGTTGAAGTAGACGATCTGCAGCTTGTGAGCCTGGTCCGGAGCGACCTGGGCCTTGAAGGTGTACCGGCCGTCGCTGGTCGAACTGACCGTCGCCTGGCCGAGGTTGACACCATCCAGGAGCAGCCGGAACTGCGGCCAGATCCCGCCGGCAGCCTGCCCCGAGGCGTTGACGACGAAGGTCGTGTCGACGAGACCCGTGGTGGTCGTTGCCATTGGAAGTAACCTCTCTCCATTTTCGGTGGAGCAAAGGTGAGGCCCAATTGGTTAACGAGGTATTTCGGATTTTAGGGAAATGCGGCTCAAAAGCCACGATGGTCTGTGAAAAGAATGAGGCGCGGAAATCCGCTTTCGCTGCGGTTTCCGCGCCACAGTGGGGCCTTGCGGCCACGGGGAGGGAAAAGTGTAAAGTCTTGTTACAGAATGGTTTCTGAAATTCGCCGCCTCAACCCTCGTGACTTTTGTGAGCCACCATGAAGACCTCCGGCCGGAACAGGTAGAGCTGGCCGAGCTTGCCGAGCTTGCGCCGCAGGGTTAACGGCATCGCCCCCATGAAGGATTCCACGGCCTTCACGTAGGCGAGGTATCCGCGTCCGGACCCATGGATGGGCATCCGCCGGCGGACCGCCATCGGGGCGATGTAGACGGCCTCCATCCGGGTGAAGCCGGCCTCGCGCAGCGCGCGCTCCGTCTCGCTCCAGGTGTATTCGCGCAGATGCATGCAGATCGGCTCGTCCAGCCCGAAGACCTCCGACAGGTCCATCGGCCCGGCGTGCTTGTGCGGCATGCTGAGCACGTAGCGACCGCCCGGCTTGAGGATGGCGTGCACGTTGGACAGGTGCACGGACACGTCCTCGGGGTGGAGATGCTCGATGACATGGGTGGAGACGACGGCGTCGTAATGGCCGCGCGGCTCGAACTCGGCGAGGTTCACGCCGTCGCAGCAGCGCCACGTCACGTTGGAGCGCTCATCCGTCCAGCGCTCCCCGCGCTCGCGGGTGATCTCGGTGGCGACGCAGCGGTGGCCGTGGCGGGCCAGATAGCTGAGCAGCCGGCCCTTGCCCGATCCGACCTCGTAGACGTCCCGCGCGCCCTTGAGCAACGTCAGGAAGTGGCGGAAGTCCAGTTCGTCGTTCTGCGCCGCGGTGTCCACCGCGTCGTTCAGCCAGGGGCACTCGCTGTAGAGGGTGGTGTAGTTCCGCTCGAACACCGTCCAGCGCTCTTCGCGGCGGGAATCCAGCAGCTCGCGGGCGAGCTGGCGTTCCAGGTCCCAATGCTGGCGGACCATGGTTTCGCTGAGGGGGTAGTTCGGGGCCAGACCGAACTTCCGCTTGTAGCGGGCGACCAGCTCATCCGACGTCAACGTGTCCACAGATCACCTCGTTGGGAGAAACGCCGCTGTTCCGATAATCTAAGGTCGTTGTCGGGAATCCTTACAGGCGCGGACGGCGGAACGGGCCGCGCGATCGGGCGGGGTAGCGGGGCCGGAAGGGGTACCGCGCCGCATTCCAACCGGACTCGCCCCGATCCGCCTCAACCAGACCGGTTGCGCCCGCGCAGCGCCTGCACCGACGCCTCGTACAGCGGCAGCGGACGCGACGCCGCGTCGTAGGGGGAAGGGTGGGGCTTCAGTTCCGGCATCTCGCGGGAGATGTAATTGAGGTCGGAGCGCAGGTGCCACCAGCACAGCTCGGCCAGCCGCGCGTTCCCGGCGATGTCGCCCAGATACTGCCCGGCCAGGAAGGCCATGGCGCGGTCCTTCTCCGCCCGCGACCAGGAGCGCGGCAGGTGCTTCTCGTTCACGTCGAACTCGGTGACGTGGATGGGCAGGCCCAGCCGGTCCATGGCCCGCAGGAAGCCCTTCATGCCCTCGCGGTCGTAGGGCTTGCCGGCCATCAGGTGGCTTTGCAGCCCCACCCCGTCGATCGGCACGCCGCGCTTGACCGCGTCGGTCAGCCAGGTCTGGAAGTAGGCGCGCTTGCGCTGCTGCCAGCCCTCGTCGATCTCGATGCCGAACTCGTTGATGACCAGCTTGGCGGAGGGGAATTCCTTGCGGATGTAGTGGAAGAAGGGGTCCAGCCATTCCGGCCCCTTGGCGCCGCCGGCCACCACCCACCACATGCCCTTGCGGAAGCCGTGGCGGTCCTGCTCCTGGGGGTGGCTGCGCTCGGTCTCCCAGAAGAAGGCCTCGTTCATCACGTCGATGCGGTAGAAATTGTCGCCGTAGCGCCGCTTGACCGCCGCGACCATGGCGGTGAAGCGCGGCCAGTAATTTTCCTCGGACAGCGTGCCGTCCGCCGAGAAATAGGCGCTCTCCGCGATGCCCAGCGCGCGCTGGCGGCTGGCCGGCAGCGTCATGTAGTCGGGCATGCCCATGTGCTGCCACAGGGCGCAGTGCCAATTGGGCTTGGCGCCGATGCGGCGGGCCAGTTCGACCCCGGCGTCGAAGCGGCCCCAGTCGAAATTGCCCTCCTGCGGCTGGAAGACGGCCCATTTGCCGCCGTTTTCGGGCGTCACCACGTCGCATTCCCGCGCCATCAGCGTGTCGAGCATGGGGTCTTCCGGCTCGATCAGATGGTCGCGGGCGGCGCCGTGGAGGATGCCGGCGGCCCGGCAGGCGTCGCGCAGGGTGGGG
>NZ_WHOR01000415.1:0-3267 GCF_013340925.1 Azospirillum formosense | reverse complement strand
TCGCAGGGGAGGGCTCTTCTCCTCCCCCTGCGCAGCGGGGGGACGTCGGGAGGGGGGCCACTGCATCCACTTCCCCCTTCCAAAGAGACCCCACCCATGACCGCAGCCACCGCCATCACCGCCCCCGGCCTCGCCGGACCCGCGACCGCCGCACGGCCCCGCATCGGGCGGGAATGGACGCTGGCGCTGCCGCTGGCCGCCTTCTTCGCGGTGTTCTTCGTGACGCCGCTGCTGCTGCTGGTCGCCGTCAGCCTCTACGCCGACGCGGAGATGACGCGGTTCGGGCTGGACCAGTACATCCGCTTCTTCGGCGACGCCTTCAATCTGGCCGTGCTCGGCAGCACGCTGCTTCTGGGGGTGAAGGTCACGGCGCTGACCCTGCTGTTCGGCTACCCGCTGGCCTGGCTCTACACCCGCAGCGGGCCGCGGATGCAGTCGGCGCTGATCCTGGTCATCATCCTGCCGCTGCTGACCTCGGTCGTGGTCCGCACCTTCGCCTGGATCGTCATCCTGGGGCGCGACGGCATCGTCAACAACCTGCTGCTGTCGCTGGGTCTGGCGGAGACGCCGCTGCGCCTGCTCTACACCGAAGGCGGTCTGGTCGCCGCCCTGGTGCAGGTGCAGATGCCGCTGATGGTGCTGCCGCTGATCACCACCCTGTCGCGGCTCGACCCCAACCTGCTCGACGCCTCGGCGGCGCTGGGCGCCGGGCCGTGGCGGGGCTTCCTCAAGGTGACGCTGCCGCTGAGCCTGCCGGGGATCGTCGCCGGCTGCCTGCTGACCTACGCCGCCGCGGTCACCGCCTTCATCACCCAGTCGCTGGTCGGCGGCGGGCAGATGCTGTTCATGCCGCAATACATCTATCAACAGACGATCACGCTCCACAACTGGCCCTTCGCCGCCGCCATCTCCATCGTCTTCATGGTGTCGGTGCTGGGTGTGGTGATGCTGTTCAACCTGCTGGGCCGCGCCAGCAAGGGGTACGTCCATGCCTGACATGCAGCGCCCGACCCTGGGAAGCGCCTCCTTCGGCCTCGTCATGGGCACGCTCGCCGGTGCGGCGCTGCTGCTGCTGGCGGCGCCGACGCTGGTGGTGCTCGTCACCTCCTTCACCGACGGCTATTCGCTGAAGTTCCCGCCGCCGTCCTACAGCCTGCGCTGGTACGCCTCGCTGATCGACGCGTGGCAGCTCCAGGACGCCGCGCTGGTCAGCCTGAAGCTGGGCGCCGTGGTCACCGCCGTGTCGGTGGTGCTGGGCACCGCCGCCGCACTCGCCATCGGGCGCAGCCGGCGGGCGTGGGCGCGCGGGCTGGACGCGCTGTTCATGTCGCCGCTGGTCCTGCCGGCGCTGGCCTTCGGCCTCGCCTCGCTGGTGTTCTTCAGCACGGCGGGGGTGGAGCTGTCGTTCCTGACGCTGGCGATCGGCCACATCGTGGTCAGCGTGCCCTACGTCCTGCGCACCACGCTGGCAAGCCTCGCCCAGCTCGACCCGGCGCTCCTGGAAAGCTCCGAGAGCCTGGGGGCCGGGCGCCTCTACACCTTCCGCCGGGTGACGCTGCCGACCATCCGCAACGGCATCGGCGCCGGGGCCTTCATCGCCTTCATGTCGAGCTTCGACAACATCCCGGTGTCGCTGTTCATGGCCGACGCCCGCAACGAGGTGCTGCCCATCCGCATGTGGCAGATCCTGGAGAACAGCCTGGACGTCCGCGCCGCGGCGGTGTCCGGCGTGCTGATCGCCGTCACCGTCCTGGCGATGGTGGTGATGGAGCGCGTCGCCGGCCTGTCGCGCCAACTCCGCTAACTTACGCTCCCCGGAACAGGGAATAACCCCAGGGGGTGAATTTCAGCGGCAGATGGTAGTGCTGCTCCACGTCGGTGACGGTGAAGCGGAACGGCGCCTCCTCCAGGAAGGCCGGTTCCGCCCCTCCCGCCCCTTGCGCGCGCAGCCAGGGGCCGATGTGGAACACCGCCTCGTAGACGCCGGCCGTCACGCCCGCCCCGCCGACCACCGGATGGTCAAGCGCACCATTGGCACACAAACGGCTTTCCGCTAGCCTGTCCCGCTGTCCGTCCCGCAAAGCATAGAGTTCCACCCGCATCCCCCCGGCGGGCACCCCGCGCGCCACATCCACCGCATGCAACGAAATCCCGCCGGCCATCGGCCCGTCCCTTTCCTGTGTGGAGTCCCCATGAACGTCTGGTTGCTGCCTCTGATCGCCATGGCGGCGGTTCAGGCGTTCGTCGGGCTGTGTCTCTTCGCCATTCCGGTGATCGCGCCGCAGGCGGCGCCCGACCTGGGAGTCGATCCGGGGCTTCTCGGGCTTTATACCGCGGTCGTCTTCACCGCCGCCATCCCCGCGTCGCTGGGAGCGGGTGGGCTGATCGCCCGCTGGGGGGCGATCCGCACCTGCCAGGCCTGCCTGCTCGCCGCCGCCGGGGCCGCGCTGCTGTCGGCCAGCGCCCTTCCCATCGCCTTCCTGCTGGGGGCGCTGGCGCTGGGCTTCGCCTTCGGGCCGGAGACGCCGGCCAGCACGCAGCTGCTGTCCCGGCTGACCCCGCCGGAGAAGCGGCCGCTGGTCTTCTCGCTGCGCCAGACCGGCAACCAGTTCGGCGGCATGGCCGCTGGGTTCGCCGTGCCGCTGCTGGTCCTGTCCGTCGGCTGGCAGGCGAGCCTGCTGGTCGTGGCCGGCGCCACCGCCGTGCTGGCGCTCGTCCTGGAGCCGCTGGCCCGCCGCCACGACGGCGACGACCGGGCCGCCCCCCGCCCCGCCGGCCGCGGCACGCTGAAGCGCGCGCTCGATCTGGTCGCCGGGGAACCGGCGCTGCGCCGGCTGGCCATGGCGGTCTGCGCCTTCTCCGCCATGCAGCTCTGCCTGAACGGCTTCCTGGTCAGCTTCGCGGTGACCGGCCTGGGCTGGAGCCTGCCGCTGGCCGGGACGGCGCTGGCGGTGGCGCAGGGCGCCGGCCTGATCGGGCGCGTCGGCTGGGGCCTCGTGGCAACGCGCTGGGCGCCGCCCCGCGTCATCCTCGCGGGGCTGGGCGTCGCCATGAGCGTGGCCGCCGCCCTCGTCGCCATTGCCTCCCCCGGCTGGACGGTGCCGGTGTTCCTGGCCGTCTGCGCCGCCTTCGGCCTGTCGGCGAGCGGCTGGAACGGCCTGTTCGTCTCGGAGGTCGCCCGTCTCGCCCCGACGGGCCGGGCGGGCGAGGCGACGGGCGGCATGCTCGCCATCGCCTACGCCGGGCGGGGGCTGTCCATTATACACA
>NZ_WHOR01000414.1:0-3314 GCF_013340925.1 Azospirillum formosense | reverse complement strand
CCGCCTTGGGCACGGTGACCGCTTCGGCGGCCGGTGCCTGGAGCATCACGGCCGCCTCGCTGAGCGATGGTGCGCACACGCTCACCGCCACGGTGACCGATGCGGCGGGCAACACGTCCGCCGCGTCGTCGGCGCTGACCGTAACCATCGACACCGGGGCACCGTCCATTGCCATCGCGCTGAGCAAAGCGACGCTCGGGGTGGGGGAGACGGCAACCGTCACATTCACGTTCAGCGAGGCGCCGGTTGATTTCTCACTCTCGGCCGTCGCCGCACAGAACGGAACGCTGTCCAATCTTTCCGTCCAGTCTGGCAGCGACGGGCTGGTCTATACCGCCACTCTGACTCCAACCGCCGAAACGGTTTCCTCCGACAGCCGGATCACCGTGGCAACGGGGTGGAGCGACTCTGCCGGGAACGTTCCGACAGGCAGCGCGACCTCAGCCGGCTATGCCATCGACACCCGGAGCCAGCCTAGCAACACAGCCCCTGTCATCGGCGGCGCGACAGCCGGTCTGGCGGTCGACGACACCGCCAGTCGCCAGCCCTTTGCCGTCCTGACCGTCTCCGACAACGAGACCGCCCAACTCCAGACGGTCGTGGTGACGGTCCGCGACTCTGGCGGCACCGCCGGCGACGCCACCGGCGTCTTCTCCACCGCCAGCCTCGCCGCCAGCGGGTTTTTCAAGTCCGCCGCCGGCACCTATACCCTGAATGCCAGTTCCGCGGCGGCGGCCCAGGCCGCCCTGCGGCTGCTCGACTTCCAGCCGGTGGCCAACCGGGCTGCTCCGGGCTCCCAGGAGATCACGGCCTTCACCGTGACGGTCACCGACGCGGACGGCGCGTCGGTGACGAACACCACGACCAGCGTCAATGTTCTGTCGGTCAACGATGCCCCGGTGCTGGCCCAGGCGCTCGGGACCCGCAATGTGGACCAGGGGCAAGCCTTTTCCTACACGATCCCGGCCGGGGTCTTCACCGATGCCGACACCGGTGACAGCCTCACCCTCAACGCGACCAGCGGCGACGGCTCGGCGCTGCCCGCCTGGCTCAGCTTCGACGCGGCCACCGGGCACCTGTCCGGAGTACCGGGCAACGCCGACGTCGGCACCCGGACGGTGCGTGTCACCGCGACCGATTCCTCCGGCGCGACGGTTTCGGACCTGCTGACCATTGAGGTCGGCAACGTCAACGACGCGCCGGTCGCGGCGAACGATGCGGGAGACACCGACAGGCTCACGCCGGTCACGGTGATCGCGTCGAACGGCGTGCTTGCGAACGACATGGACCTCGACGCCGGCGACCATCTGGCCGTCAGCGCGGTGAACGGCGACGCCGCCAACGTCGGCCGGGCCATCACGCTGGCCGGCGGCGGCCGGCTGACGCTGAACGCCGACGGCGGCTACAGCTTCGACCCGGCGGGCGGCTACGGCACGCTGCTGTTCGGCCAGACCCGGCAGGAGACGGTCAGCTACACCGTCACCGACCAGTCCGGCGCAACCTCCACCGCGACGCTGACCATCACCGTGCGGGGCGTCAACACCGCCCCGGCGGTGCAGGAGGCCAAGCATGTCGCCATCGACCAGAATTCCAGCCGCGTCGGCCTGTCGATCGACAAGCCGGTCGATCCGGAAGGCGACCCGCTGACCATCACGGTCACCGGCCTGCCCACGGTTGGGACGCTCCAGCGGTACGACGGCACGGCACTCGCCGTCGGCGACACGCTGACACCGGACCAGCTCGCCGCGGTGATCTACACGCCGCCCTTCGGCGCCACCGGGGCCGCTGGGTCCTTCAGCTACGCCGTGTCCGACGGGACCAACCTGGTCGGCCGGGCGGTGACGATCAGCCTGACGCCGGTGCAATGGCTGAGCCTCACCCCGTCCAGCCTGTCGATCGCCGAGGGCAACAGCGGGTCGACCGGCCTGACCTACACGATCACACGGCGCGGCGACACCTCGGGCGCCACCACGGTCAAATGGCAGATCGATACGACCGGCTTGGGCGGCAGCCTCGCCGACGCGGCCGATTTCGGCGGCTCGCTGCCCAGCGGCACCGTCACCTTCGCCGCGGGTGAGACCAGCAAGACCATCACCGTTCCAATCAGCGGCGATCGGCAGGTCGAGGCCAACGAGCAATTCCGGGTCCTGCTCTTCTCCCCCTCAACCACGGTTGCCGAGGCCAAGATCACGGTGGAGAGCGCCACCGCGATCGGCACCATCCTCAACGACGACCAGGCTGCGGCAATCACGGCGGTGACCGGTCCGGCTGCCGGTCGCTATCTGGCGGCGCGCGGCGACACGCTGGATTTCACCGTATCCTTCAGCGACGCGGTCAGCGTCTCCGGCAGCGGTGCGCCGCGGCTGGCGCTGACCATCGGGTCCCAGACCCGCTACGCCACCTTCCTGCGCGTGGACTCCGGCAAGCTGGTGTTCCGCTATGCCGTCGGCGCGGACGATCTGGACAGCGACGGCATCGCCGTCACCGGGACCATCGACCTGAACGGCGCGCAGATCCGCGACAGCGCCGGCAACGCCGTCACCAGCCTGTCCTTCGGCAGCGCGGCGCCGGTCACCAGCCACGTGCTGGTCAATGTCCGCGGCGGCCATGCCATCGACGGCTACATCGCCGGCGCCACGGTCTTCGCCGACGCCAACGCCAACGGCCAGCTCGACCCCGGTGAGGCGTTCGGGACCACGAACGCGGTGGGGAGCTGGTCGATCCCGGGCGGGTCCGGCCCCATCATCATGATCGGCGGTGCCGACATCTCGACCAACCTGCCCTTCACCGGCGTCTACGAGGCGCCGGGCTCGGCGTCGGTCATCACGCCGCTGACCACCATCATCATGGGCATGGCGGGGCTCGCCGGTACCGACAGCGAGATCGCCGCGGCAGCGACCGAGCTGAAGAGCAAACTCGGCCTCGACGCCGGGATCGACCTGCTCACCTACGACCCGATCGTCGCGGTGACCACGACGGGGGCGGCCAGCGCGGCCATCGCGACCGCGCTGAAAACCCAGGGCGCGGCGGCCAGCGTCGCCAACGTGATCGTCCAGGGCAGCGCCGTGCTCGCCGGGGTGGTGATCGGCGCGCCGCGGGCCAGCGGCGTGATCGGGCGGGCGCTGGTGGGCGCCATCGCCGACGCGATCAAGGCAGTCCCGGCCGGCGGAACCATCGACCTGTCTTTTATACCCATCTGAAGCTGCCGACGAGCCACTCCGTGTCGGACACGGTGGGCTTGGTCTCATTTAACATAAAATGCGTGAGCACATAAGCCGGTCAGATCCACGGCTCTGTATCTACTAAACATATGA
>NZ_WHOR01000413.1:0-3327 GCF_013340925.1 Azospirillum formosense | reverse complement strand
CGGCCCCACACCGGCAACTCGGTGCGGGTTGGCATTTCCGGCGTGCCGGGGGTGGGCAAGTCGACCTTCATCGAGGCGTTCGGGCAGCACGTCATCGCGCGGGGGCACAAGGTGGCGGTGCTGGCCATCGATCCGTCGTCGCAGCGCACCGGCGGCTCCATCCTGGGCGACAAGACCCGCATGGTGGACCTGTCGCGCGAGCCGAACGCCTTCATCCGCCCGTCGCCCGCCGGAGCCACGCTGGGCGGCGTGGCCCGCCGCACGCGCGAGGCCATGCTGATCTGCGAAGCGGCGGGCTTCGACGTGATCGTCGTGGAGACGGTGGGCGTCGGCCAGTCGGAGACGGCGGTGGCCGACATGGTCGACCTGTTCATGCTGCTGCTGCTGCCCGCCGGCGGCGACGAGCTTCAGGGCATCAAGAAAGGCATCGTGGAGCTTGCCGACCTCGTGGTCGTCAACAAGGCGGACGGCGACCTCGCCAACACGGCGCGGCATACCGTCGCGGACTACCGCCACGCCCTGACCCTGCTGCGCCACGGCGACTGGCGCGTGCCGGTGCTGAGCTGCTCGGCCATCACCAGGGTCGGCATCGATTCGGTGTGGGACACCATCGGGGAGCACAAGGCGGTCACCGAGGCGTCCGGAGTCCGCGCCGCGCGCCGCGCCGAGCAGGCCCGCGCCTGGCTGTGGAGCGAAATCCGCGAGACGCTGGTGGACGCCTTCAAGGCGCATCCCGCCGTGCGCGCCGACCTGTCCGCTCTGGAGTCCCGCGTGACCGGCGGCGCCGTCACCCCCACCGCCGCTGCACGCGTTTTGCTTGAAAAGTTCCTCGGGCGCGCGGTGGAGTAGGTCCTTTCGGGTATGCTGCACCGCAACATTTCTTGTTGCGCCGCGATTCTCCCGTGCATAAGGTGGCCTGGGCGGGAAAGGAGCGCCTCCGTGGCGCTTGGGCGAGAGGTTTGCCCGCAGTCTCCTGGGGTATGAGCCGGAGTTGACTTGTCCGACACCGCCTCCGCGTCGAGTCGTCAACGGGAGACCTTAGGACATGGCCGCCAACTTTCTGGATCTTTTCGAGCGCTTCAATCCCCTGACCAATGGGCCTCTCGCCCTGTCGCCGCTGGGCAAGGCGAACGCCGAGACCTACGCCGCCCGCGGCACGCGCGTCGCCGGCGTGATGCAGGACGGCTGCCGCCGCCTGCTCGACGGCGTCACCGCCGGCATCGGCGAGTCGACCCACCTCGCCGGCGAATTCGCCAAGGTGCGCAGCCCGGCGGACCTCGTCGCCGTGCAGCGCGAATGGGCGACCGTCGCCCAGGCCCGCGTCGTCAACCAGATGCAGACCGTCCTCGACGTCTCCTCGAAGATCGCCGCCGAACTGGGCGTCAGCCCGGTGGCCCTGTCGCCGGCCGCCCCGGCGCCCAAGGCCGCTCCGGTGTCCGCGCCGGCTCCCGCTCCGAAGGCGGAAGTCTCCAAGATCGCGGCCCCCAAGATCGAAGCTCCGAAGGCTGAGGAGAAGAAGGCCGAGGTGAAGGCTGAGCCGGCTCCCGCCCCGGCGCCGAAGAAGGCTCCGGCGGCCCGCAAGGCTCCGGCCAAGGCTGCCCCGAAGGCCGAGGCGCCCGCTCCGAAGGCGGAGCCGGTGAAGGCCGAAACGCCGAAGGTCGAGGCGGCTCCCGCCCCGGCGCCCAAGGCGGAAGCCCCGAAGGCCGAGCCGAAGGCGGACGTGAAGGCCGCTCCGAAGGTCGAGGAAAAGAAGGCGGAGGCCCCGAAGGTCGAAGCCCCCAAGGTCGAAGCCCCCAAGGCCGAGGCCGCCAAGGCGGACGCGCTGAAGCCGGAAGCGCCCAAGGCCGCCCCGAAGGCTGAGGAGAAGAAGGCCGCCGCTCCCGCCGCCGAGTGATTCCACCGGATCGCGGTCCCCGCCGGCCCGGGGACCGTCGATCGGCGCGCGCCCGTCTCTTCCTTCCTTGACGGGCGCGCGCTTGTTCGACTATAACGCCGCCTCCTTCGGGCGGTATGCTGCCCGGGACCGGGTTTCATTTGCTAAAATAAAGGATCACTCCGATGGCACGTCGGTGCTCCGTGACCGGCAAGGGCACGCAGTTTGGCAACAACGTCAGCCACGCCAACAACAAGACCCGCCGCCGTTTCCAGCCGAACCTGCAGGAAACCGCGCTGCTGAGCGACGCTCTGGGTCAGATGGTGCGCCTGCGTATCTCCACCAACGCGATCCGTTCGATCGAGCACAAGGGCGGCCTCGACGCCTTCCTGCTCGACGCGAAGGACGACGTCCTCAGCCTGGAAGCGCGCCGCCTGAAGCGCCGCATCGCCAAGGCCCAGGACAAGCAGCAGGCCGTCGCGGCCTGAGGCTGACCGCCTGGAAGCGCCGGAGCGCATCCAGGCGATTCTGGTGGCGTCACCGCGGAGCGGCAAACTCCGCGGCCGGGCGCTAAGCCCCACACCAGGACGACTCCGACTCTCGGTTGCACCGAACCCCGGTTGAGAGTGCCGCGCGCATCGCCGAAAGGCTTTGCGCGCGTTTTGTCGTGTCCGGACAACGAGTCTAGAACGATCGCTGCACGCCCAGCAGCAGGCGGTAGCGCGGCGAATCGGGGCCGAACCCGACGCCGACACCGGCTCCCACGGCGACGTCTTCGCCGACGAGATGCCGGACGCCGGCCTCCACGAAATTGTCGGCCTTGCCGCGCTCCTGCGACTGCTCGCGCACCACGTCGAAGGCCACGGCGGTGGCGGGACCGACCGGGGCGTTCATTCCGGCGGCCATGATGAAGCGGTTGTCGCGCTCGCCCGGCTCCGGATTGAAGAGATGCCGCCAGGACAGGTTGGCGTGCAGGCGCGGTGCCCCGGCGGCGGTGCCGAGCGGTTGGGTCAGGCGCCCGGTGATCCCGGCCTCGGTCGTCTTGCTCCCCGACCCGTAGGGGATGCTGACCAGCGGCTCCACCGACAGGCCCAGCCGGCCCTGCGACGGTTCGCGGATGTTGTATTCGGCGGACAGCTTGACGTCGCCCTGCTGCGCGTCGTCGGCGTTGCCGACGCGGTAGCCGGGATTGACCTTCAACGCCAGACCGTCGGCGACGCCGACCTGGAGTTCCGGGTCGAAGGACAGCCGGTTGCGCCCGCCGTCCCCCTTCAGCCGGTCGAAGAAGGCGCGGACCTTCACGTCGACGCTGCCCTTCTCGATGGCGGCGGCGTCCTCGACGGTGATCGGCAGCTCCGACGACAGAGCCATGCGCTCATCGTCCTGTGCGCGGGCGGTGCCTGCAAGAGCCAGCAGCCCGGCGGCGAGAGTGAGGCCCGCGAGGGCGGCGTGGC
>NZ_WHOR01000412.1:0-3328 GCF_013340925.1 Azospirillum formosense | reverse complement strand
CGATGCCGTAGTCGTCGCCCCAGTAGGGCCGCATCAGGTCGTCGTTCTCGTACTGCACCGAGCAGGTCTTGATCGACGTCTCCGCGCAGAATTTCTTGAAGCCCTCCGGCAGGCTCTCCGACCACAGAACGGTCAGGTTCGGTTCCGGAGCGGGGCCGAGATTCTGGAGCGTGTGCAGCATGCGGAAGCTGCCCTTGGTCACCAGCGTGCGCCCGTCGAGCGCCATGCCGCCGATGCACTCCGTCACCCAGGTCGGGTCGCCCGAGAAGAGCTGGTCGTACTCCGGCGTGCGCAGGAAGCGCACCATCCGCAGCTTGATGACGAACTGGTCGATCAGTTCCTGCGCGCCCGCCTCGTCCAGGCGGCCTTCGCGCAGGTCGCGCTCGATGTAGACGTCGAGGAAGCTGGAGACGCGGCCGAGCGACATGGCCGCCCCGTTGGCCTCCTTCACCGCGGCCAGATAGGCCAGATACGTCCACTGCACCGCCTCGAAGGCGTTGGTCGCCGGGCGGGTCACGTCGAAGCCGTAGGACGCCGCCATGGTCACGAGGTCGCGAAGCGCGCGGATCTGCTCGGTGATCTCCTCGCGCAGGCGCAGCGTGTTCTCGTCGATGCGGTCGACTTCCAGGCTCTTGTACTGCGCCTTCTTGTCGGCGATCAGGAAATCGGCGCCGTAGAGGGCCAGCCGGCGGTAGTCGCCGATGATGCGCCCGCGCCCGTAGGCGTCCGGCAGGCCGGTGATGACGCCCGATTTGCGGCAGCGCAGCATCTCGTCGGTGTAGACGTCGAACACGCCGTCGTTGTGCGTCTTGCGCAGCGCCGGGAACACGTCGTCCAGCTTGGCTGAGGGCTTGAAGCCGTAAGCCTCCAGGCCCGTCTTGACCATGCGCCAGCCGCCGAAGGGCATGATCGACCGCTTCAGCGGCTTGTCCGTCTGAAGCCCGACGATGACCTCAAGCTCCCGGTCGATGTAGCCGGGGGCGTGGCTGACGATGGAGGACACCAGTTCCGTGTCGGCGTCGAGCACGCCGCCCTTGGCCGCGCGCTCCTCCTTCAGGAGATCGCGCACTTTGTTCCACAGCGACAGGGTGCGGTCGCTGGCCGGGGAGAGGAAACTGCCGTCGCCGCCGTAGGGGCGGACGTTCTTCACGATGAAATCGCGCAGATCGACCGTGGTCCGCCAGGAACCGGGCGCAAAACCGCGCCAGGGGTTCGGCGTCTCGGCTTCGGCAACGGGGATTTTCGGTTCGAACATCAGGGAATCCATGACGCGCCTCTATTGGTCTGCGGCGGTCCCTGCCCTCCCCGGCGGGGGCCGCGCCACGTTGCGCGGCGCCGGACCGGACGGACCCGCCCGGCCAAGCATCGCGCTTGCCCAATCAGTAGGCGCCCAAAGCTCGCCGGCCACATTGATCCCAGTCAATCAATCTCTGCGAAATACGCAGAGCACCATCCAAGTCACGCCCTGTCACAAAAACTGTTAGGATGGGCCGTGTTTGCGGCGCAGCATTTGAGACAATCCATCGAGAATCGAATATTTTCATTTGGATCGCCCATTTTAAAACAGACGACCGGGATCAGCGCAGCGCGCTTGCGATATCTTGCGCCAAGCGGGCCAGGGTTCGGCTGAGGGCGTCGGCGACGGCGCCGGGATCGTCGGCCGCACTCACCGGCTCCTGCACCGCGGTGTGGCCAAGACGGCGCAGCCGGTCGCCGCCCTGGTCGAAGACGCGCCAGCGCGCCTCCAGAACCGCCGGTCCGTCCTCCGCCGCGTCGAAGCGGTCCAGCGTCACCTCAACCACCTGGGACAGCGGGAAGTCGCGCTGAAGCGGCAGGCCGACGACCTCCGCTCCCGGCAGGTCCGCCTCCAGGTTCCGCAACAGTGTGCGGGTCACCATCTCGTCGAGGGGGCCGCCCCAGCGGTCGAACTCCCGGACGACCAGCCGATTGCCTGGCGCCCGCATCACCAACTCCGACCGGTCGAGATAGCCGGGGACCTCCACCCCTTCCAGCCCGATCACGCGCCGTTGCGCCTCGGCGCCCCGCAACGGCGCGGCGCCCGGCGGCGCGGCGTCCAGCATGACCGCGTCCAGATGGTAGAAGCGGCTGGGCGGCGTGCTGCAGGCGGCCAGCAAAGCCATGACGGAGGCGCACAGCAGAAGGCGACGGGCATGAACAATCGGAGCCATGGGAATCCTCAACCGCGTTTACCCCGGATCAGGGCTTCGGGATGGCGTTCGAGATAGTCGGTCAGACCGCGGATGGAGCGGGCCGCGGCGGTCAGTTCGCGCACCAGCCCCTGCAGGTCGCTGACCGCGGGGCGGGACGAGTTGACCAGCCCGTCCGCGCTGCTGAGCGTCTTTTCGGCCTGCCGGACCAGCTTGGAGGTGTTTTCCGCCACGTCGCGCAGCGCGCGGATGGTCGGCTCGCCCTCGCTGCCCAGCGCCTGCGTCGTCTTTTCCAGCTCGGCCAGCGACCGGCTGAGCGAGCCGACGGCCTGGGCGATCTCCGGCGAGCCGATCAGGGCGCCGGCCTTCTGGATGGTCGAGCGCAGTTCCACCACCGTTTCGGCGATGGGCGCGCGGGCCAGCTCGTTCATCAGGTCGGTGGCGGTCTTGGTCGCCGTGTCGAGCACGTTCGGCTGGGAGGGCAGTTCCGGGTAGGGACCGCCGGAAATCATCGTCTGTTTCGGGGCGTCGGGGAACAGGTCCAACGTCACGATCAGTTCGCCGGTCAGCAAGTTGCCGGTGCGCAACTGCGCCCGCAGCCCCTGCTCCACCAACGCCTTCATGCCGGCATAGGCGGCCTCGGTGTCGTGCGCCGCCGGCAGCTCGCCGCCCAGCCGCTCCGGCTCGATGTTCAGGGTCACCGGGATGCGGGCCTCGCCGGTCACCGGATCCACGTCCAGGCGGATGTCGGTCACTTCACCCACCCGGATGCCGCGGAACTCCACTGCCGACCCCGGATGCAGGCCGCGCACCGAGCCGTCGAAATGCACCAGGAAGGGAACCCGCCGGGTGAAGCGCGCGTCGCTGGCCGCGTTGCGGTTCTCGTAGAGCGGAAAATCCGTGCCCTCCGCCGCGATCTCGCCGTTGTCGCCGGGGCCGCCGAGGCCGGGCGTCTCGAAGGACACGCCGCCGGTCGCCAGCGATTGCAGCGATTCCAGCGCCACCGTCGGCCCCTCGGGTCCGATGGACACCGACAGGCCGCTGGCGTTCCAGAAGCGGGTGTTGGGCCGGACGATCCGGTCATAGGGAGCGTGGATGACGACCGGTATGGTCAGCGACTGCCAGTCCTGCGAGAACTCGTAGCCGACCACATCGCCGAC
>NZ_WHOR01000411.1:0-3351 GCF_013340925.1 Azospirillum formosense | reverse complement strand
GGTTCACACCTGACGCATCTGGCGATGCATGAGGGCCGAAGCGTGCTGTCGATCGGGACCAGTGCCGGAGCGGACTACTACGTGGAGGCGCAAGCCGAGTATTATCTCGGCGGCACCGAGCCGACCGGCGTGTGGTGGAACACCCCAGGGTACTTTGGGTACCGCGACGGTTCGGATGTTGTCCCCTCGGCGTTCAAAGCGTTGCACACTGGCTTCAACCCGCGCGACGGACGGGCGCTGGTGCAGAATGCGGGAGCGGAGAAGCGGCGCGGCGGTTACGACCTCACCTTCAGCGCCGACAAGAGCATCAGCGCGCTGTGGGCGGTGGCGCCGGTTGCGATGCGAAGCGCGATCGAGGCCGCCCAGGAGGCCGCCGTGCGAGCAGCCTTGGCGCTGGTTCAAGAGCGTGCCGTCGAAACACGGCGGGGCAAAGACGGCGTGATGCGTGAGAGGGTGCCGGCGTTCGGCGCCTTGTTTCAGCATGGCGACGCCCGGTCCGGCGACCCCGACCTGCACACGCACGCCGTGGTGTTGAATGTTGCGGAGCGTCCGGATGGGACGTGGGGCAGCCTCGCCAATGAACAGCTGTTCCGCTGGAAAATGGCCGCGGGTGCGGTGTACCGCGCCGAGCTGGCGGCGCAGCTGCAGGAGCGGTTAGGGGTGGCGATCGACCGTCACGGCGAGCGCAACGAATTCATTCGTGTCAGCGGGGTTCCCGAGGCGCTGTGCGAGGCATGGTCGAAGCGCCGCAAGGACATCGAGGCGGCGGCTGCGGAGAAGGGCTTCGCCACCGGCGCGGACGCCGCGCGGGCCGCCGGCTTGACGCTGGCGACGCGGGGAAAGAAGGGCCACGGCGAAGACCGGAGCGTCCGATGGGTGGAGGAAGCCGCGGCGATGGGCTGGACCGCGGCCGCCGCGATGGCGCTGCAGGGCACGGCGCAGGGCAACCCGGCGGCGGCGCGGACCGCGGCCTGGTCGGGCGTTGCGCAGCGGGTTCGTGAGATCATCGAGCACGAGTCCGTGTTCACCGAGCCAAAGCTCTGGCAAGTGACCGCCGAGGCCGCCGCGGGCGCCTTTCCGGCCCGCGACATCGCCGGCCTGGTGCGCCGCCTCGAAGCCGAGGGTGTGGTGGTGCGGCTGCCCGGTCAGACCGACGCCGGGCAGACGGTTTATTCAACCCGCCAGGCGATCGAGGACGAGGTGGCCGTCCGCGCGATGGCGCGCCAGGCGGCTGCGGCACCGACGCTGATGGTGCCATCGGTTATGGCCAAGGCCGCGATCAATACGTCGGACCCGCCGCTGACCGATGAACAGGGAGCGGCGTCGTATCACGCCATGACCCGTGGCGGTGGCGTCGCGCTGGTCGAAGGGGCGCCCGGTGTCGGCAAAAGCACGCTGCTCCGACCGGTGGTTCAGGGGTACCGGTGGGCCGGTGCCCAGGCCATTCTGGCGACCGCGGTGGCCTGGCGGCAGGCGCGTGACCTCGGCGACGGTGTCGGGGCGGATGCGGCGCTCGCGGCGGAGGCGTTGCTGCATCGCTGGCGGGCTGGTGACTTGGTGATCGGTACCGGCACGGTGATCGTCGTCGACGAACTGGGGCAGTGGTCCGCCCGGCAAACCCGCCAGCTTCTGGAGATGCAGCGCGCCACCGGGTGCCGGGTGATCGGGGTGGGCGACCGCCGCCAGCTGCAGCCGGTGGGTGCGGGGCCGGGCATGCGGTTGTTGGCCCTGGAGGCGCCGGTCGCCATTGTCGACACCATCATCCGGCAGACGGACGCGGCGGCCCGTGCCGCGGTGCGGGCGGTCATGGACGGCGATGCGGCTGCGGCGATCCGCGCCCACCGCGAACGGGGGTGTCTCCTGGAAGGCGCGGACCATGGGGCGGCGGTTGCGCTTGCCGCCGCGCGGTGGCGGGCGGTGCGGGAGGCCGGCCAGTCGACGGTGGTTGTTGCGGAGACGTGGCCCGACGTGCGGGCCCTGTCGGCGGCGGTCCGCGGCGAACTCAAGGCCATGGGCTGGCTTGGCGAGGACGCTCTCATACTGAAAGCCACCGGCACCACCCCGGGGCGGGCGCTCACGCTCGCCGTTGCCGTCGGCGACGAGTTGCGGTTCCGTCAGCGGGATGACCGGCTTGGGGTGGTCAACGGCGACTGCGGACGGGTGCTGGCCATCAACAGCGGAGCGCTGGTCGTGGCGCTCGCCGGCGGCCGCCGCATCACGGTGGATCCGGCGGTCTACCGGGACAAGGCGGGACACATCCCGATCACCTACGCCTATGCCTCGACCCTGGCGGCGGCCCAGGGGATGACCGTCGCCGCCCCCATCCTGCTCGGCAGCGACCGGCTGACCCGGCAGGCGGCGACGGTGGCGCTGTCGCGGGGCACCGGCTGGACGACGGTGGTGGTGGACCGCGGCGCCATCGAGGATGCGGTGCGGGCGCGGCGCCCCGACGACGCGGTCCGGACGCCGGTCACGGCGGACGAGGTGGATGCGCATCTGGCGCGGGCGTGGTCGCGTGATGGCGAGAAGGTCAGCGCGCTTGATCACCTCGATCCCGGGCAGGTGGAGGCCTGGGTGGCGGGCTGGCGGGGCCGCCTGCCGGCCGAGGCGTTGTCGCCCACCGGCCAGCCGGTGGCGGAGGTGGTGAACCTCACCCGCATCCGTGCCGAGCGGTGGCACGAGGCCGCTGGTTGCCGGCTGAGGGCGGCGGGAACCCGGTTGGAGGGACAAGGCCAGCGGCTCGCCGGCGAGGCCCGGGAGCGGGCGCGCGACATGGCGGTGCGGCTGGCATCGGTTGTGGACCGGTTGGAGGCCCAGGGGCCGCGGCTCGCCGCCCAGCGGGCGGAGGCGGACGCCATGGCGGTGCTGGACCGGCTGGCCGCGGCGGGGGCGGTCTTCCGGATCGACGCTGAGCAGCGCCGCACCATCGAGCCGCTGGTCGACACCGACGCGGGAATTTTGAGTCGGGGATGGACGGAGCGGGCCGCCGCGCGGTTCGACGCGATCGCCCAGGCTCAGGAACAGGCGGCGGCCGCGTGGCGGTCGGCGCTGGAAACGCGGCAGGCGTTGAGGGGTGAACTGGCGACGGTGCAGGCCGCGGGGCAGTGGGAGCGGGCGGCGGAAATCGTCTATGCCCTTCTGCCAGAGGCGGAGCAGCGGTTGGAGGCCCTCGACCCGGCGGCGTGGATGGCCGTGAAGCGGACGGAGGCGGAGGCCCAGGAGGCTGCTAGCAAGGCTCTCTCTTATAGACATCTGACGCCGCCGACGAGCCACTCCGCATAACATTCGACCGTCGGCGTTATCCTAAATATCAACCCGCCAACTCACTACGTCTGCATACCATGCACCCAC
>NZ_WHOR01000410.1:0-3390 GCF_013340925.1 Azospirillum formosense | reverse complement strand
TGTCTGCTAGACACCGCCACCCCCCCCCCCCCCCCCGCCGCCTCCCCCCGGCGCGAGGCCGGCCGCCCCCCCCCGGCCCTCGGCGCGCGCCTGCGCGGCGACCCCCGGCCGGCCCCCACCCGCCCCGACCTGTTCACCCGGGCCAGCGACCCCGTCCCCGAGCCCGACGCCGCGCGCCTCCTCGCCCTGGTCGAGCGGCGGGCGGGGCGGGAGCCGGTGGGGCGCATCCTCGGCCATCGCGAGTTCTGGACGATCGACCTTGCCCTCAACCCGGATACGCTCGAACCCCGGCCCGACACCGAGACGCTGGTCGAGGCGGTGCTGAAGGCCCTGCCGGACCGCAACGCCCCGCTGCGGCTGCTCGACCTCGGCACCGGGACCGGCTGCATCCTGCTGGCCCTGCTGGCGGAACTGCCCAACGCCACAGGCCTCGGCGTCGATCTCAGCCCCGGCGCGGTGGCCGCCGCCACGGCGAACGCGGCGCGCAACGGGCTGGCGGAGCGGGCGCGCTTCCAGACCGGCAACTGGGGCGCCGGATTGGGCGAGCGCTTCGCCGTCGTCGTCTCCAACCCGCCCTACATCCCCAGCGCCGACATCGCCGCCCTGGACCCGGAGGTGCGGGAGCACGACCCGCTGCGCGCGCTGGACGGCGGCGCCGATGGGCTGGATGCCTACCGGATCATCGCCGCGCAACTGCCGGACCTGCTTCCGCCGGGCGGTCTGGCCGGGCTGGAGGTCGGACAGGGGCAGGCGGCGGACGTGACGGGGCTGCTGGCCGCCGCCGGGCTGGAGCCGGCGGGCGTCTTCCGCGATCTGGGCGGCGTGGAACGCTGTGTCCTGGGGCGGAGACGGTCGTGATTTCGCCCCATCCCCCCAAAAAAAAGGTTGGATTGACGCGCGGTCCCCAGTAGGGTGCAAGGACGACGATGGCCCGGGGACGATCATCCCAGGGCGTACCCATGGCCTCCGGAAACCCCGCGCGGTTGGGCGGACGTCCGAGATGGCAGACCGGTTGATCGGTTGGGCGCGTCGATTTGATCCCTGCGACCCATCCGCGGTTGGTTCCGCGGCGGGGCCGGGCATCCGGAGGGCCGCCCCGGCGGCGGGCGGGGCGGTGCAGGCGGCGAGGGCCGCGGTGGAAGGGCGGGTCGGAGCGGCGGGGGCCGGGGTGTTCGGGCTGCTGCTGGGCGCCCTGCTGGTCCCCCTGGTGCATCGGGTGATCGAGCCGCTCTGGGGGGTGGTCACGGGGAAATAGCGTGTGCGGACGCGCGAAGGGGCGGCCCTGCCCGGACCGCCCCTTGGCGTTTTCCCTTCACACGCGGCCCTGCCCCGTTTCCACAATGACAAGGACGCTCCATGGACGGGGCTTGGTGTGCCCGGACCGGCCGTGGGTCCGCCGAGAGATCGGAGCGCTATATATTAGTATATCAGCGCCCCGCCCCCTAGCAAGCCCTCTTCCCTCACATCAGGCCTCACATCAGCATGTTCGGCAGGAACAGCACCAGCCCCGGCCACAGAGCCAGCACGGCGACCAGGGCGATGACCGTGCCGACGAAGGGCAGCGATTCGACGATGTACTCCTCGACCGGGCAGTCGAGCAGGCTGCACACCGTGTACATGGCCACGCCCACCGGCGGCGTCATCGAGCCCAGCGTCACGATGGTCATCATCAGGATGCCGAAATGCACCGGATCGACGCCCAGCGGCGTCACGATCGGCAGGAAGATCGGCGTCAGCAGCAGGACCAGCACCGTGCTTTCGACGAACAGCCCGGCGATGAACAGGAAGATCAGGATCAGCGCCACGACCAGCAGCGGGTTGGTGGTGAGCTGGGTCATCGCCTCGGCGATGGTCTGGGGCGCCTGCTCGAAGATGATGGCGTAGCCGACCATGCCCGAGAACAGGATGATCAGCATGATCAGGCCGGTGTCCACCACCGCTTCCTGAAGCGCCTCGGCCACCGCGGCCCAGGTCAGTTCCCGGTGCAGCAGGAAGCCGACGACGGCGGCGTAGACGACGGCGAAGGCGCCGACCTCCGACGGGGTGAACAGGCCGCCGCGGATGGCGAACAGCAGGGCCACCGGGAACAGCAGCGCCCATTTCGCGTCGGCCATCGCCCGGCCCACGGCGCGCAGGGTCGGCCGCTCGGCCATCTCCGGACGGTAACCACGCCGCTTGGCGATCAGCCACACCGTCAGCATCAGCCCGGCCATCATCAGCAGGCCTGGAATGACGCCGGCCAGGAACAGCCGCCCGATCGACACGTTGCCGACGAAGCCGTAGAGGATCAGCCCCAGGCTGGGCGGGATGGTCGCGGTGATCAGCGAGCCGACCGCGATGGTCGCCGAGGTGAAGCCCTTGGAATAGCCGCGGGCGATCAGGCTGGGGCCGAGGATGCGCGCCTCCATCGCCGCGTCGGCCACCGCCGAGCCGGAAACGCCGCCCATCAGCGTGGACAGCACGATGCAGACCTGCGCCAGCCCGCCGGACATCCAGGACACCAGCACGTTGGAGCAGTTGATCAGGCGGCTGGTGATGCCCGTCCGGTTCATCATGTGACCGGCCAGCACGAAGAAGGGCACGGCCAGCAGCGGGAAGCTCTGCGAGGCCGAGGCGACCTGCTGCACCCCGATGGACATCGGGATGATGTCGTTGGTGGCGAAGAAGGAGAAGCCGGCGATGCCGATGGCGAAGGCGATCGGAAGCCCGAAGGCCATCAGCGCGAAGAAGGTGACGGCAAGAAGGGTCACGGCACGACCTCCTCAATCTCGCCGGCCTTGGGGGCCGGCGCGAAGACCGGTTTGGGATGGCTGCGCAGCCCGCGCAGGGTGTCCAGGATCTGTCCGGTCAGCGTGATGGCGAGCAGAAGGCAGCCCACCGGCACCGCCGACGTCACGAAGGCGTAGCTGATGCCGCTGTCGCCGAACTGGCGTTCCAGGTTCAGCATGGTCAGCCGGTAGCCCATCACCGTCATGGTGAGGAGGAAGGCGAGGACCAGCACGCCCAGCACGACATCCAGCACGGCCCGGCTGGAGTTCGGCAGACGCTTGACCAGATAGTCGATGCCGATGTGGGCGCGCTTGCGCAGCGCCATGTCGGCGCCGAGGAAGGCGACCCAGACGAACAGGAGCTGCGCCACGTCCACCGACCAGACCAGGGGATGGCCGAACCAGCGCATGACGCCGGCGGCGAAGACGAGCAGCACGATGACGGCGAGGAGAAGCATCGCCAGGACGGCTTCCCCCTTGTGAAACAAGGACGACATGATGGCGGTCCCTTGATGGCGGCAGAAGGTGGCGGCGGACGGCGTTGAATGTGGGAGGTGCTTGCCCCAAGCCGGCCCTCCCCCGCTTCGCAGGGGAGGGAGAAATGTCCCCTCCCCTGCGTTAG
>NZ_WHOR01000040.1:0-29882 GCF_013340925.1 Azospirillum formosense | reverse complement strand
AGGAGGGGGTGGGGGCCGGGGGGGCGGGGGCGGGGGGGGCGGGGGCGGGGGCCACGGGAAGGGGGGCGGCGGGGCCGGGGGCGGAGGGGGTGGCCACGGCCGTGGACGCACCACCGGCCGGGGGGGGGGCGGACGCGGGAACGGAGGGGCCCCCCGCCACCCGGGGGGGGACGTACGTCGGGGCGGCCGGCGACTCGACAGGGGCCGTGGCGTTCTGTCCACCGCCGTTCTGTCCACCGCCGTTCTGGCCGGCGTTGAAGGGCAGCGTGTCGAGCAGCGAGACCAGCCGGTCGGGCAGGGCCGGGACCAGATCGACCATCGAGCGGTCGGTCGCCGACAGATAGTACCAGCCGCCATAGACGATGCCCGCCAGCACCATCGTGCCGAGCAGGACCGTACCGCCGGGGATGCGGCCTTCCGGCGCCGGGGTTGGGAAATAGAGCTGCTGGCTGCGCGTGCGGCCCGCCGCCTCATCCTTGTAGCGGGTGAGGACGGTGTCCGGGTCGAGCCCCAGGCACTCCGCGTAGGAGCGCAGGAAGCCGGCGGCGTAGGTGGTGCCCGGCAGGTCCTCGAAGCGGCCCGCCTCGATGGCCTGCAGGTAGGGATAGCGGATGCGCAGCATCGTCGCGACCTCGCGCAGGTCGTAGCCGAGGCTCTCGCGCGTCTCGCGCAGGGTGTCGGACACGCTGGGGCCGGTCTGCGCCGGGCCGTCCTGCGTGGGGTCGTAGGAGCCGAAAACCTTGCGCTTGCCCATCATCTCAACCGTACCGTCGCCTCGGATGACTTGTGGTCGCACCCCCGGCATGGGTACGCCAGCCGTGGGGTCGGCGCAACCGGGAAAGACCGTGACCCTGCCATCTTGTATACGCCCTTCGCCCGAACCGCTGTAACAAAACGCCGCCACGGCCCGGTACGGCGTCGGATATGGCTCCAGGGTGGAGCAAGCGGCGGTGGGCTTGGGCGCGGCCTCAGATGAGGACGCCGTGGTCCTTGGCGAAGCTGCGCAGCTTGTCGCGCAGGCTGTGGTCGCCGCGCAGGTAGAGCCCGTTCATGTACTGGCGCAGCGCCGCCACGTCGAGCGAGCGCAGCATCGTCTTCACCGGGCCGACCGAGGGCGGCGACATCGACAGGGTGCGGAATCCGATGCCGATCAGCGCCATGGCGTCGAGCGGCCGGCCGGCCATCTCGCCGCAGATGCTGACCGGGACGTTGGCGTCGCCGCAGGCCTCGACCAGCCGACGCAGCAGGCTGAGCATGGCCGGCGACAGCGGGTCGTAGCGGCCGGAGGTGCGCGGGTTGCCGCGGTCGCTGGCGAAGATGTACTGGGTCAGGTCGTTGGAGCCGACCGACAGGAAATCGACCCGCGGCAGCAGGGCCGGCAGCTGCCAGAGCAGCGCCGGGACCTCGATCATCGTGCCGACGCGCACGCGGCTGGGCGGCTCGCCCCCCTGCCCCTCCAGGCGGGCGATCTCCAGGTCGAGCAGGCGGCGGGCGGCGTCGAACTCCGCCACCTCGGCGATCATCGGGAACATCACCGACAGCGGACGCCCGGCGGACGCCCGCAGCAGCGCGCGCAACTGCTGGCGCAGCAGCGACGGGTGGTCCAACCCGATGCGGATGGCCCGCCAGCCGAGCGCCGGATTTTCCTCCCCCTCGCTGGCCGCGATGTAGGGCAGCATCTTGTCGCCGCCGACGTCGAGCGTGCGGAAGACCACCGGCTTGTCGTCGGTCTGGCCGAGGATGCGGGAATAGAGGTCGGTCTGCGCGTGGACGTCCGGGTAGGTCGAGCGCACCATGAAGGGGATTTCGGTGCGGTAGAGGCCGATCCCCTCCGCCCCGCTGGCCTTCAGATGCGGCAGGTCGATCAGCAGGCCGCAATTGAGCTGGATGGAGATCGGCACGCCGTCCCGCGTCACCGAGGGCAGCGCGCGGATCGCCTCGTACATCTGCTCCTTGCGGGCGCGCAGGGCCACGGCCTCGGCAAAGGCCATCTGGATGTCCTCCGCCGGGCGGACGAAGGCCTGCCCGTGGTCGCCGTCGACGATCACCGGGTCCAGCGGCTCGATCCGGTTCAGCGCGTCGGGCGCCTGCACCACCGGGATGTTCAGCGCGCGGGCCACGATGCAGACGTGGCTGGACGGCGAGCCTTCCTCCAGGATCACGCCGCGCAGGCGGCGCTGGTCGTAGTCGAGAAGCTCCGCCGGCCCCATGGACCGCGCGACCAGGACGATGTCTTCCGGAAGCGTGCCGCCGTCCGCCTCCGACTTGCGCCCGGCAAGGTGCTGGAGCAGCCGGTTGGTCAGGTCCTCCAGGTCGAGCAGACGTTCGCGGATGTAGGGGTCGGTCAGGTGGCTCATGCGGGCGCGGGTGTCGTTCTGCACCTGCTGCACCGCCCCTTCCGCCGTCAGACCCATGCGGATCGCTTCGCGGATGCGCGACAGCCAACCACGGTCCTCCGCGAACATGCGGTAGGTTTCCAGGATGTCCTTGGGCTCGCTCAAGCCCGCCAGCGCCGCCGCGTTCAGCAGGTCGTCGATGGCGCTGTGCATGGTGGCGATGGCGGCGTTCAGCCGCGCCAGCTCGCTCTCGGCGTCCTCGGACACCATCTGGCGGATGGTCAGCTGCGGGCGGTGGATCACCGCCAGCCCCATCGCCAGGCCGCTGGCCAGCGAGGTGCCCGACAGGCGCGCCGGCAGCAGCGCCGGGTCACCGGTGGAGGCGACCTCCTGCGGGTTGACCAGTTCGCCCTGGGCGACCAGCTCGGCCACCACCATGGCGATGGTCTGGAGCGTCTCGACCTCGACCTCAGTGTAGCGGCGGCGGTCCTTGTGCTGGATGACCAGGACGCCGCGGACCTTGCCGCCGCGCAGGATCGGCACGCCGGCCAGCGACAGGAACGGGTCCTCGCCGGTTTCCGGGCGGTAGGCGAAGCTGGGGTGCGACGGCGCGTTGTCCAGCGCGATGGGCCGCGCGTGGCCGGCGATGTCGCCGACGATGCCCTCGCCCACCCGCAGGCGGGTGTTGTGCACGGCGTCCTGGTTCAGGCCGAGCGTGGAGAACAGCTCCAGCACCTCGCCCGCCCGCATGACGTAGCAGGAGCAGACATCCGCCCCCATCTCCATGCCGATCAGGGTGACGATCTTGTCCAGCCGCTCCTGGCCGGAGCCGGAGCCCGCCATGACGTCGCGCAGCCGCGCCAGCAGGCGGCGCGAGGCGGCGCCGTCGAAGCCCGGCGATGCGGCGGGGATGTCGCCCAGGACGCCGGTCATCAGGCCGCTCCCAGGATGGCCGATGGACCGATGACCGGCTGCTCTTCGGCATCGATGTGCGGGCCGCGGGCGGCCAGCGCCGTTTCGGCCTGGGCGATCAGGTCGCCGATGATCTCGGCCACCGGCTGCTCGCGCGTGACCAGCCCGACGCTCTGCCCGGCCATCAGCGAGCCGCTCTCCACGTCGCCGTCGATCACCGCGCGGCGCAGCGCGCCGGCCCAGAAATGCTCGATCTCCAGAATGCCCGCGTCGCGCGTCGTCTCGCCGCGGTCCACGCGGGCGATGACCTCGCGTTGAAGCTCCATGAAGCGCTTGGACCCGGCGTTGGCCAGCGCCCGCACCGGGATCACCGGGAAGCGCGGGTCGATCTGCACCGACGCCTGGGCGTCGCGCGCCGAGGCCTTGATGAAGACCTGCTTGAAGCGCGGGTGCGCGATGGATTCGGTGGCGCAGACGAAGCGGGTGCCGATCTGCACACCCGCCGCCCCCTGCTCCAGATAGGACAGGATGGCCTCGCCGCGCCCGATGCCGCCGGCGACGAAGATCGGGACCTCGCGCAGGTCGGGCAGGATCTCCTGGGCCAGGACGGTGGTGGAGACGGGGCCGATGTGGCCGCCGGCCTCCGTGCCCTCGATCACCAGGGCGTCGATGCCGATCTTGACCATCCGCCGGCCGCTGACCAGCGTCGGGGCGAAGGCCATGGCGCGGGCGCCGCCGTCCTTGATCCGCTTGATGGTGGCTCCGCTGGGGAAGCCCCCGGCGATCACCACGTGGCTCACCGCCAGCTCCCGGCAGACGTCGATCAGACGGTCCAGGTCCGGGTGCATGTTGATGAGGTTGACGCCGAAGGGCTTCGTGGTCAGCGCCCGCGTGGCGGCGATCTCCGCCGCCAGCAGGTCCGGCGGCATCGAGCCGCAGGCCAGCACGCCGAAGCCCCCGGCGTTGGAGATGGCGGAGACGAGGCGGCGCTCCGACACCCAGCTCATCGCACCGCCCATGATGGCGGTGCGCGTGCCGAGGAAGGCGCAGCCACGCTCCCACAGCCGGTCGAGTCGGGCGCCTGCGACCGCGTCGGACCTGGCGTCGGTCATCGCCGCCCCTCCCCCTTCCCCGCGACTCAGGCCGCGTCCAGCCCGTAGGCGGTGTGCAGCGCGCGCAGCGCCAGCTCCGCATACTCCTCGGCGATCAGGACGGAGATCTTGATCTCGGAGGTGGAGATGACCTGGATGTTGATGCCCTTGTCGGCCAGCGCCTTGAACATGCGCTGCGCGACGCCGGCGTGGCTGCGCATGCCGACACCGATCACCGACACCTTCACCACGTTGGCGTCGGAGACGATGCGCTTGTAGTTCAACTCGGCCTGGGCATCCTCCAGCACCTTGACGGCGCGGGCGATGTCGGCCTTGCCGACCGTGAAGGTCATGTCGGTGGACTTGCCGTCTTCCGACACGTTCTGGACGATCATGTCGACATTGACGGCGGCGTCGGTCAGCGGACCGAAGATGCTGGCCGCCACGCCCGGACGGTCGGCGACGCCGATGAGGGTGATCTTCGCCTCGTCGCGGCTGTAGGCGATGCCGCTCACAACTTCCTTTTCCACGATCTCGTCCTCGTCAACAACAAGGGTACCGGGAAGCGCGCTGCCGGCGGCCTCCTCGAAGCTCGACAGAACCTGCACGCGCACGCGGTGGTTCATCGCCATCTCGACCGAGCGGGTCTGCAGGACCTTCGCCCCCTGCGACGCCAGCTCCAGCATCTCCTCGTAGGTGATCTTGGAGAGCTTGCGCGCCTTGGTGACGATGCGCGGGTCGGTGGTGTAGACGCCGTCCACGTCGGTGTAGATGTCGCAGCGGTCGGCCTTCAGCGCCGCCGCCAGGGCGACCGCCGAGGTGTCGGAGCCGCCGCGGCCCAGCGTGGTGATGCGGCCGCTCTCGGTCACGCCCTGGAAGCCGGCGACCACGGCGACCTCGCCGGTGTTCATCCGCTTGTCCAGCTCCGCCGTGTCGATCGACACGATGCGCGCCTTGCCGTGCGTCTCGTCGCTGTAGATCGGAATCTGCCAGCCGAGCCAGGACCGCGCCTGGATGCCGAGCGACTGCAGCGCGATGGCGAGGAGACCGGAGGTCACCTGCTCGCCCGAAGCGACGATGGCGTCGTACTCGCGCGCGTCGTGCAGCTTGTCGATGTCGTTGCAGTATTTCACGAGCTGGTTGGTCACGCCGGACATCGCCGACACGACGACGGCGACCTGATGCCCCGCCTTGACTTCCTGCTCGACCTTTCGGGCCACGTTCTTGATGCGGTCGATGTCGCCGACCGACGTGCCGCCGAACTTGAGGACGATCCGCGCCATACCTCACACCATGTCTGGGCCGGCACATAAGCCGGCAGTCCGCGCCCCCGCTCTACCGTTGCCGGCGCGGGGCGGCGTATCCATACTCTGTCGCTCACAGCGAGGCAAGTTCGCCCCGCAATTGTTCTCGCAATCCAAGCATACGGGATTTCTTTCATGACCGCGACCGCCGGAACCGCAGGCACCGCAGGCACTGTCGACCCCCAGGACATCGCCCGCTTTTCGGCCATCGCCGCGGAATGGTGGGACCCCACCGGCAAGTTCCGGCCCCTGCACCGGCTGAACCCGCTGCGGCTGGCCTACATCCGCGACACGCTGTGCCGCCGCTTCGGCCGCGACCCGCTGGCGGCGGAGCCGCTGAAGGGCCTGCGCGTCGTCGACATCGGCTGCGGCGGCGGCCTGCTGTCGGAGCCCGTCGCCCGCATGGGCGCCACCGTGGTCGGCGTGGACGCCGCGGAGCGCAACGTCCGCACCGCCGCCGCCCACGCCGCGGAGACCGGCACTCCCGTCGACTACCGCGCCACCACCGCCGAGGCGCTGGCCGCCAGCGGCGAGCGCTTCGACGCCGTGCTGGCGATGGAGGTGATCGAGCATGTCGCCGACGTGCCGCTGTTCGTGAAGTCCTGCGCGGAGCTGACGGCACCGGGCGGCGCGCTGTTCCTGGCGACGCTGAACCGCACGCCGAAGTCCTTCGCGCTGGCCATTGTCGGGGCGGAGTACATCCTGCGCTGGCTGCCCCGCGGCACCCACAACTGGCGCCAGTTCCTGCGCCCCGGCGAACTGGCCGCCGCCCTGCGCGCCGAGGGGATGGCGATCCGCGACCTGACCGGCATCACCTACAACCCGCTGTCCGACGAGTTCCGGCTGAACCCGCGTGATCTGGACGTGAATTACATGGGTTGGGCGGAGCGGGCCTGAACGTACGGAGCATCGGCGACGCGTACGGGCGTACACACCGTACGCGTCGCCGATGCTGGCTGAAGAGGCGGTGGCATCGAGAGCCGCACAACGAAAAACGGGAGAGCCGCCGGCCCTCCCGTTTTTTCGTGTTCGCAGGAAACGCGTCTTACGCCGCGTGGCTGGCTTCGTGCTGGGTCAGCAGCGCGTAGATCGCGTCCGCCGAGTCCGAACCGCGCAGCTTCTCGCACATCGATTGGTCACGCAGCAGGCGCGACACACGGGCCAGCGCCTTCAGATGGTCGGCGCCGGCATGATCCGGAGCCAACAGCAGGAAAATCAGATCGACCGGCTGCTCATCGATCGCATCGAAGTCGATGGGCCGCTCCAGCCGGGCGAAAACGCCGTGGACGCGGTCGAGGTTGGGCAGCTTGCCGTGCGGGATGGCGATGCCATGCCCCACGCCGGTGGTGCCCAACCGCTCGCGCTCCAGAAGGACGTCGAAGATCGCCCGTTCGTGCTGGCCGGTCAGCTCGGACGCCTTGCGCGCCAAGTCCTGCAGGGCCTGCTTTTTGCTGCCGGCCTTCAGGTTCGGGAGGATGGCGTGCGGCGTGATGAGATCGAGCATGACGCTATGAATGTGGTTGGAACGGAAACCGGACTCAGGCGCCGGCCTTCTCCGCCGGATCCACCCAGCCGATGTTGCCATCGGCGCGGCGGTAGACCAGGTTCAGGCGGCCATGGGCGCCGTTGCGGAACATCAGGGCCGGGGCGTCGGCGAGTTCCATGCGCATCACCGCCTCGCTGACCGCCAGGGTCGCGATGGTGGTTTCCATCTCGGCGATCACCATGGGCTGCGCCTCCTCGGCGGCGGCCTCTTCGCTCTCCACATGGGCCTCGTCCTTCTCCGCTTCCAGGATCTGGTAGCGGGCCGGGAAGGCTTCCTGCGCAGGGGCTTCGACGCTGTGGTGGTCGCGCAGACGGCGCTTGTAACGGCGCAGGCGCTTGGCCAGCTTCTCGCACGCGGTGTCGAAGGCGGGGTACGGCTCGGTGGCGTCGGACGCGCTCTGAAGGACGATCCCACGACCGACATGGACCTGAATGTCGGCCTTGAACAGATGCGCTTCGCGCGTCAGGACGACGTTGGCCTCGATCGGCTTGTTGAAATACTTGCCGACGATGGTGTTCAGGCTGTCCGCAACGTGGCTGCGCAGAGCGTCGCCAACGTCAAGCTGCTTGCCTTTGACGGTCAGTTGCATTTTGGGATGTTTCCAATCTGGTCCGCGATAGACATGGGACGACGGAAGGCCGCCGCGTGCGGACGGGGACCATAGTGACGGCGGTATGGGCTGTCAATCAAGGACGGCCCCCTCCCGGCCCGGTTACATGCGTGACATCTTGGCACGGCGTCGCTGCACCGATGACGGAATGCGCATCGCTTCACGATACTTCGCGACCGTCCGGCGCGCAATGTCGATCCCTTCACCCCGAAGGATTTCGACGATTTTATCATCCGACAGCACATCCTCGGGCTTCTCGGCGTCGATCATCGCCTTGATGCGGTAACGCACCGCTTCCGCCGAGTGGGCCGCCTGCCCGTCCGCGCCCTGGATGGCGGACGTGAAGAAATACTTCAACTCGAAAACGCCCCGCGACGTCGCCATGAACTTGTTGGTTGTGACCCGGCTGACCGTGCTCTCATGCATGCCGATCGCCTCGGCGATGTCGCGCAGGATCAGCGGCTTCAGATGCGAGACGCCGTGTATGAAGAAGGCGTCCTGCTGCCGGATGATCTCGCTGGCCACCTTCAGGATCGTGGTGGCGCGCTGGTGCAGCGACTTGACCAGCCAGTTGGCCGATTGGAAGCGCTCGGTGATGTATTCCTTGTCCGCCTTGTTGCGGGCGGTGCCGGAGATGCGCGCGAAATAACGGTGGTTGACCAGCACCCGCGGCAAAGTGTCCGGGTTGAGGTCGATCAGCCAGCCGCCGCCGGGGTTGGCGCGCATCAGGATGTCGGGGGTGACGAGCTGGGCGGGCGTGTGGTCGAAGCTGAGCGCCGGCTTGGGGTTCAGCTTGCGGATCTCCGCCACCATGTCGGCGATGTCCTCGGCGTCCACGCCGCAGACCTTCATCATCGCCGGGAGATTGCGCGCCGCCAGCAGCTCCAGATGGTCGAGCAGCGCTTCCATCGCCGGGTCGAAGCGGTTCTTCTCACGCAGCTGGATCGCCAGGCATTCCTTGAGCGATCGGGCGAAGATGCCCGGCGGGTCGAAGCGCTGGCAGGCGGCGAGCACCCGTTCCACCCGCTCCGGCGCGCAGCCGAGCTGCCCCGCGAGGCTCTCGACCTCCAGGCCGGTGATCCAGCCGGCCTCGTCCAGCATGTCGATCAGGGCCAGACCGATGAGCTGGTCGCCGAGATCCGGCAGGTCGATCTTCAGCTGCTCGGTCAGATGGTCGCGCAGGCTCTTCTGGCCGGTCAGCGTGGCTTCCAGGTTGGACTCGTCGTCCTCGAAGCCGCCGCGTCCGCCGCGCTCCTGCCAGGAGCCGTAGACGTCGCTGGACCCGTCCGTCCCATCGGAAAAGCGGTCGTCGGAATAGACATTCTCGAAATCGGTGTCGAGCGGGGCGTCGGAGGCCGATCCCATCGTCTCCGACGACGTCATCTCCACCGTGTCGCGGGTGCGCCCGTCGGTCATCGGCGGCTGGCGCTCCTCCGGCGCGGCGAGGTCCACCGCTCCGGGCTCGCCACCGCCGTCACCGGCGCCGTCGCCCCCGGACTCGCCGCCGCCCTCGCCGGGACCGCCGTCGCGCTCCAGCAGGGGGTTCTGCTCGATCTCGCGATCCACGAAGTCCGACAGTTCGATGTTCGACAGCTGCAGCAGCTTGATGGCCTGCTGCAGCTGCGGAGTCATCACCAGGGACTGGGTCTGACGAAGATCGAGGCGTTGGCTGAGCGCCATGGGCAGGGAAACCGCACTAGAGGCTGAACCGGTCGCCGAGGTAGACCCGGCGCACATCCTCGTGCGCCACGATCTCCGCCGGCTCTCCCTCCATTAGTACCACACCATCGTGCAAGATGTATGCCCGATCGACGAGGTCGAGCGTTTCACGCACGTTGTGGTCGGTGATGAGCACGCCGATGCCGCGGTCGCGCAGGTGGCTGACCAGCTCGCGGATGTCGTTCACCGCGATCGGGTCGATGCCGGCCAGCGGCTCGTCGAGCAGGATGAAGTGCGGTTGCGAGGCCAGCGCGCGGGCGATCTCGACGCGCCGCCGCTCGCCGCCCGACAGCGCCAGCGCCGGGGCGCGGCGCAGGTGGGTGATCGAGAACTCCGCCAGCAGCTCGTCCAGCATCTGCTCGCGGGTGTCGCGGTTGGGCTCGACCACCTCCAGCACGGAGCGGATGTTGTTCTCCACCGACATGCCGCGGAAGATCGACGCCTCCTGCGGCAGATAGCCGATGCCCAGCCGCGCCCGGCGGTACATGGGCAGCGACGTGATGTCCTGCCCGTCGAGCAGGATGGTGCCGGAGTCGGCGGCGATCAGCCCGGTGATCATGTAGAAGCAGGTCGTCTTGCCCGCCCCGTTGGGGCCGAGCAGGCCGACCGCCTCGCCGCGCTGGACCGTCACGGTCACGTCGCGGACCACCGGGCGCTTCTTGTAGGCCTTGCCCAGATGCAGGGCCACCAGCCCTTCGGTCGGGTGCACGTCGGTGGCGGGATGACCCGCCGGGTGGCCCGACGCGTTCGGGGCGGAAAGGGTCGGACCGCCGAGGTCCCGGTCTTCGATGTCCATGGCCATTGATTCGCTGCCGGGTCGGTCAGGGCTTCGCGGCGGGCGTACCGCCCGGTTGGGCGGCGGGCGTGCCACCCGATTGGGCGGTGGGCTTGCCACCGGGGGCGCCCGGCTCCTGGCCGGGGATCAGAAGGCCCATCACCCGCCCGCCGGTGGCGGGGCCGGCGATCACCCGGTTGACCTTGGTCTTCATGTTCATCTCGGCGGCGTCGCCATTGAGCTGGTTGTCGTTGCGGGTGATCTTGACGTTGCCCAGCAGCACCGCGGTCTCGTCGGCCACCGAATAGACCAGCTTGTCGGACAGCGCCACGTCGGTCGCGGTGGTCACCACCACGCTGCCGGCGCCGTCGATGCGCTCCATCTGGGTCGAGCCGTCCGGCATCTTCTTGAGCTGGCCGATCAGGATGTCGGCGCGCAGGCGGTCGCCGTTGGCGATGCGCACGGCGACGGCGTCGCCGCGGGCCACCGTCAGGTTCTTGGCCTCGTAATATTCCAGCGTGTCGCGCGCCGTCACGATGTCGGTGCGGGTGACCAGCTTGAGGTTGCGCCCGGTGACCACCGCCACCTGCTTGTCCACGTCGTAGACGCCGCGCTCGCCGAAGACCTCCTGGGTCGGGCTGACGATGCGGACGTTGCCTTCGGCGAGGAGCTGGAACACCTCGTTCCCCTTGCCGGGCACCTCGCGGTAATAGGCGGTCAGCACGTCGGCGTAGACGGTGCTGTCGGTGCGCTTGGCCGAGGCGTTGCCGCGCGCCACATAGGCGCGCACGTCCTGGTGCCATTCGATGGCCTGATCGGCGTTGACCTCGACCGGGTTGGGACCACCGCCGAGGCCGGGCAGCCCCTGGGCAGCGGCCGGGATCGACGCCCCCGACAGCAGGAGGAGCGCGGCCAGAAACGGGGCCGCAAGGGTGGCTGCACTCAACGCGTCTTTCCTCCCGGGCTTTCGGCGGCCTGGACGTCGGCCTTGGACTGGTTCAGGAACACCATCGTCTTGCCACGGTCGGACAGGCGGAAGCCCTCGGCGTTGATCACGCCCTGCGGGCCCTGCCCCACGACATGGACATCGCCCCAGGCGGTGCCTTTGCGGATGTCGGAGTCCGCTTCCTCGGTGGTGAATTCGTTGCCGTCGTCACGCATGACGCGGACATGGCCCCGCATCTTCAGGATGCCGGTAACCTGGTTGTACCAGCCCTTGTCGGAGCGGATGGTCACCCAGGTGCCGTCGGTCTGGGTCATCTCGGCCTCCGGCTGGTCGAGCAGCACGATGTCCGGCTGGTCGGCGATGCGGTCGGCCTTGACCGCCACCAGCGAGAAGGGCTGGTTGTCCTCGTCCACCGCGATGTAGCGCGGCTTGATCATCTCAAGCTGGCCCTGGTCGGCGGAGATGCGCAGGGTCGGCAGCTCGGTCAGCGAGGGCCAGACGGCGATCAGAGCCATCACCGCCAGCGCCAGCGCCGGAAGCGCGAACTTCATTCCGGCAACGAAACGGCTGTAAACCCGGCTGACCGGGCGAATCTCCCGGCGCCTATGGACGCGCTTGGCCGCCTCGCCGTCGTCGGGCGCCGCCGCTGACGTCGCCCCCGGCATGGCCATGAGCTGTGCGGCGAGGGAAGGCGCATCGGCGCGCCGCTCCTCCGTTTTCACCGTCCGATCCTTCAGGTCGCTGTCCATGGCGTCAACCGTCCTCCGGCTGCCCGTCACGCCACCCCGGCGCGCAGGCAATCGTGAATGTGCACAACACCGAGCGGCCGGTCCGCTTCCACCACGAACAGGCTGGTGATCTGCTTCTCGTTCATCTCCCGCAGCGCCTCCTCGACCAGCGCCTTGGGGCGGATCGTCTTGGGCCGCGGCGACATGATGCTGTCGGCGCGCTCCGCCCACAGCTCCGGCGTCAGGTGGCGGCGGAGGTCGCCGTCCGTGATCACGCCGGCCAGCGCGCCCGTGGCGTCCACCACGCCGACGCAGCCCAGCCGCTTGGCCGTCATCTCGAATATGACGGTGGAAAGCGGCGTATCCAAGGCGCACAGGGGCATATCGTCGCCCTTGTGCATCACGTCGGTCACCTTCAGAAGCGCCCGGCCGAGCTGGCCGCCGGGATGGAACTGCTTGAAATCCGCCGCCGTGAAGCCGCGCCGCTCCAGCAGCGCCACCGCCAGGGCGTCGCCCAGCGCCAGCATCATCGTGCTCGACGTGGTCGGGGCCAGCCCCAACGGGCAGGCCTCCGGCGCCGGCGGCAGCACCAGGGCGACGTCGGACTGCTCGGCCAGGGAGGAGCCGGCGCGCCGGGTGATGCCGATCAGGGGGATGTCAAAGCGGCGGGTGTAGGCGACGATGTCCGACAGCTCGTGCGTTTCGCCGGAATTGGACAGGGCAATGACCGCGTCCTGCCGGGCGATCATGCCGAGGTCGCCGTGGCTCGCCTCGCCCGGATGGACGAAGAAGGCCGGCGTGCCGGTGGACGCCAGAGTCGCGGCGATCTTGCGCGCCACATGGCCGGACTTGCCCATGCCGGAGACGACGACGCGCCCGGTTATCCCGGCCAGCCGGTCCAGCGCACGCACGAAGGCGCCGTCCAGCCCGTCCGCCAGCGCGGTCAGGGCGTCGGCCTCCATCCGCAGGACGCGCCGGGCGCTCGCGATGTCGCGGCCGGCCGCGGCGTCAGGCGGGCGGTCGGCCGGACAATCGATCAGGCTGGTTGCGGTCAGGCTCGTCAAGGCGGTGCTTGCCTCTTCTGGTTGGCCCATGGGGCCGGAAATGGGTACTCCGACTGGCAGCGCGCGTATCCGCGACAACGGGCCAGCCGCCGCGCGGGCAGTATGCCCACCCGCGCGCGTCCGGTCAAATCAACGTCCGGCGCCCGCGGCCTATTCCACCGGGCCGTTTTTCAGGACGATGACCATCAATGCGACAGAATGTCCGGCTGCTCCCAACCGCCGAGGTCCAGTTCCCCGCGGGCCGGCAGGAAGTCGAAGCAGGCCTTGGCGAGATGGGTCCGCCCCTCGCGCGCCAGCATCACGTCCAGCTTTTCCTTCAGGTCGTGCAGGTGCAGCACGTCGGAGGCGGCGTATTTCATCTGCTCCGGCGTCAGCTCCGCCGCCCCCCAGTCGGAGGATTGCTGCTGCTTGGACAACTCCACCCCCAGCAGGTCCTTCACCAGATCCTTCAGCCCGTGCTTGTCGGTGAAGGTGCGGACCAGCTTGGACGCCACCTTGGTGCAGTAGACCGGCTGGCAGGCGACGCCGAGATAGGCCCGCATCACCGCCACGTCGAAGCGGGCGAAATGGAACAGCTTGGTGACGTCGGGGTCGGCGAGCAGGCGCTTGAGGTTCGGCGCGTCGTATTCGCCCTTGCGGAACTG
The DNA here is from genome assembly GCF_013340925.1 of Azospirillum formosense. Classification (GTDB taxonomy): domain Bacteria; phylum Pseudomonadota; class Alphaproteobacteria; order Azospirillales; family Azospirillaceae; genus Azospirillum; species Azospirillum formosense. The sequence continues at coordinate 16,207 of NZ_WHOR01000040.1, read as the reverse complement.
GACCAGATGCACCGTGCCGTCGCCGGGGGAGAGCTGGACCAGGCACAGCCGGTCGCGGTGGGGGTTCAGCCCCATGGTCTCGGTGTCGATGGCGACGGCGCCGCCGCGGGCGAGGGACTTCAGGTCGAGACCGTCCGGCAGGTCGCCGTCATGGAGGTCGATGGGCATTGGGTGGCTTCCCGCTCAGTAGGACGGCCCCCGGCCACGGACCCCAGAAACGACGAACGCCGCTCTGCCACCTTTCCGTCCCGCTTGGGGAGGTCCGTAGCATGCGGCGCAGCCGGGTAGATATGGTGCCCAGGAGAAGACTCGAACTTCCACGACATTTCTGCCACAGGTACCTGAAACCTGCGCGTCTACCAATTCCGCCACCTGGGCTCGGTGTGGGCCGCTTATGTAGCCGTCCGGCGGAGACCCGTCAACAGCTTTTTTCACTTTCGCGCCGAAAGCTCCGCCGGGCGTGGAAATGGGCCGCGGGCGGCGCGTCAGGCCCTAGCCTCTTCTGGGAGGTTTCTATATAAGCAACCCCCGATCCGGTCGCCCCGCCCCGCTGGCGGGCGGCCCGGAGGGAAGAATTTGCGGGCCCAACGGCACGGGAGAAGGTCGATGTCCTATCGCTCTGAAGTGGTCACGGTGTTCGGCGGTTCGGGATTCGTCGGCCGCCATCTCATTCGCCGCCTCGCCAAGACCGGCGCCATCGTGCGCGTGGTGTCGCGCCATCCGAACAAGGCCAACTACCTGAAGACCGCCGGCTCGGTCGGCCAGATCGTGCCGATGGCCGCCGACGTGAAGGACGACCAGTCCGTCGCGCGGGCCATCCAGGGTGCGGACACCGTCATCAACCTGATCGGCACGCTCTACGAGCGCGGGGCCTGGAATTTCCAGACCGTGCATGTCGACGCCCCGGCGCGCATCGCCCGCATCGCCAAGGCCAGCGGCGTGCGCCGTCTCGTCCATGTCTCGGCCATCGGCGCCGACGCCAAGTCGGCCTCGGCCTACGCCAAGTCCAAGGCGGCGGGCGAGCAGGCGGTGGCGCAGGCCTTCCCCGGCGCCACCATCATCCGCCCGAGCATCGTCTTCGGGCCGGAGGACGGCTTCTTCAACAAGTTCGCCGCCATGGCGCAGGTTTCTCCGGCGCTGCCGCTGATCGGCGGGGCGACGAAGTTCCAGCCGGTCTATGTGGGCGATCTGGCCGACGCCATCGCCGCCGCGGCGACGCTGGACTCGGCGGCCGGCCGGACCTTCGAGCTGGGCGGCCCGCGCGTCTACAGCTTCAAGGAGCTGATGCAGCTCATGCTGCGGGAAATCCGCCGCAAGCGCCTCCTGGTCCCGGTTCCCTGGAACATTGCGGAGACGCTGGGCGGCCTGCTGGAGAAGGTGCCGCCGATCGTCGCCCCGCCCCTGACCCGCGATCAGGTGGAGATGCTGCGGACCGACAACGTCGTCGCCGCCGGCGCGCCGGGCTTCAAGGAGCTTGGCATCACCCACCTGTCGAGCTGCGAGGTGGTCCTGCCGACCTACCTGTCGCGCTACATCGTCGGCGGCCGCTCCAACACGACGCCGCGCGACGCCGGGAACCATTCCGGCGCGCACTGATCGTCACGGCCCCGCGCCATCGACGCTAAAGCCCCGGCCCGCCGCCGGGGCTTTCGCCGTTTCGGGGGTTTGCCATCCCGTACGAAAGAGCCGCGCAAGGGTGCCCTGCGGCGCGCAGCCTTGATTCGCGCGCGCTTCTGCCGCATCTGGCCCCCTCATCGGGGCAGCGCAGGGGAGCGGAGAGTCATGCAGGCGGCAACGCGGGATTTCACCATACGGGAATTCGCCGAGCGCGCCCCGGCGGCCCGGCTGGCCTCGCTGGCGGCCTTCTTCCTCAACGGCTCGGTCTTCGGAGTCTGGGCCACCCAGATCCCGGCGATCAAGGATCACCTGGACCTCAGCCCCGGCGTGCTCGGCGTCGCCCTGCTCTGCCTCGCCGCCGGGGCGCTGACCGCGATGGTCGGCACCGGACCGCTGCTCGGCCGCGTCGGCAGCGCCCCGGTGATCCGGATCACCGCCCTGCTCTTCGCCCTGATCCTGCCGCTGCCGGTGCTGATGCCGGACCTGCTGTCGCTGTGCGTGGCGCTGTTCCTGTTCGGGGCGGCGGGCGGCACGATGGACGTCGCGATGAACGCCCACGGCGCCCTGGTCGAGCGCCATCTCGGGCGCCCCATCATGTCGTCGCTGCACGGCATGTGGAGCCTTGGCGGCCTGTTCGGCGCCGGGGTGGGCGGCCTGCTGCTTCAGGTCCTGCCGCCGCCGGTCCAGGCCTCCCTCCTTGCGGCGGCGCTGCTTCTCCTGTTCGTCGCGCTGCACCGCCGCCTCCTGCCCGGCAGTGCCGACCGGCGGGCGGAACCGTCGGGCCTCGCCCTGCCCGACCGCGGCACGCTGCTGCTGGGGGCCCTGACCTTCCTCGCCTTCATGAGCGAGGGCGCGATCCTGGACTGGAGCGCCGTCTACCTGCGCGAGGATTTGGGGGGTGCCGCATCCATCGCGGCGCTTGGTTTTGCGGTCTTTTCCGGGGCCATGGCGGTGGGCCGCTTCTGCGGCGACCGGCTGCGCCAGCGGTTCGGCGGGCCGTTGCTGGTCCGGGCGGGTGCGGTGCTGGCTTTCGCCGGGCTGGCGGTCGCGCTGACCGGCGGCGGGCCGGTGGTGGCGGTCGCCGGATTCGGGCTGACCGGGCTCGGCCTGTCGAACGTGGTGCCGGTGCTGTTCAGCGCCGCCGGCGCCAAGGCGGAGGGGGAAGCCGGCCAGGCCATCGCCGCGGTGGCGACCCTCGGCTACGCCGGGGTGCTGACCGGCCCGGCCCTGCTCGGCTTCGTGGCGGAGGCCAGCACGGTGGGCTTTTCCTTCGCCCTGGTCGCCGCGCTGGCCCTGGTCATCGCCGCGGCCTCCTCGCGCGCCGTCGCCCGGCAGGGCTGAGGCGCGCGGGAAACCGGCTTTCTAGAGATAGAGGAAGGCCAGCATCCCCGACCCTATGGCGATGCGGTACCAGGCGAAGGGCGCGAAGCCGTAGCGCCCGACGAAGTCGACCAGCACCTTGACCACCAGCGCCGCGGCGATGAAGGCGGTGACGAAGCCGACCCCGATCAGCAGCGCGGAATCGACGTTCATCAGGCTCCAGTTCTTGTAGAGATCGTACACCGTGGCGCCGGCCATGGTCGGGATCGCCAGGAAGAAGGAGAATTCCGCGGCGGTCCGCCGGTCCACCCCCATCAGCAGCGAGCCGAGGATCGTGGCGCCCGAGCGCGACACCCCCGGCACCAGGGCGAGGCACTGGCACAGGCCGATCTTCAGCGCGAGCGGCGCCGGGAAGCGTTCGATCTGGTGGTAGCGCGGGGCGGGTACCAGCCGCTCCGCCATCAGGATCGCCACGCCGCCCAGAATCAGCGCGACGCTGACCACCGTCGGGTTGAACAAGACCGCCTTGATGACGCCGTGCAGCGCCGCCCCCAGCACCATCGCCGGCAGGAAGGCCAGGATCACCGCCATGGCGAAGTGGCGGGCGCCCGGATCGTCCTTCAATCCGGTGACCACCTTCCACAGCCGGGCGAAATAGACCGTGCAGATCGCCAGGATCGCACCGAGCTGGATCACCACCTCGAACACCTTGCCCGGCGGGCCTTCGAAGCCCAGCAGGGTGTCGAAAATGATCAGGTGGCCGGTGGACGAGACCGGCAGGAATTCGGTCAGCCCTTCGATCAGGCCGAGCAGAGCGGCGTCCAGATATTGGTCGATCAACATGCGGCGCGGGGCCTCTGGCAGGATGGCGGTGGCAATGTCCGGCTTATAGCAGCGCAACATGGCGAAGGCGACGACCCATGGGGCGATACCCCGAATTGGGCGATAGTCCCGGATCGGACCTAATATTCTTTCTTGTTTTTCGGGCGCTCCGGCCGTTCCCGGAGGCTCCCGCGACATCGAGTCACGGTTTGGTCAGTCATGCTGTCCTAACGGCGAAAATATGCTCGCGCGGCGCCTTCTCTTGCGGTATATGACGTTCAGACCGCGTGACCGCGGGCTTTCGTTTTCACTGCGGCCACGCCCCTCGCCATGCCCCACCGGCACGAAAAGGGCCGCCCGGCCGCCGGCGCCGTCCCCATGCACGGGACACGGGAAGAAGGAGCAGGCGTTATGGCGAACCAGAGGATGTTGGGCTTCGTGCACACCGCGCAGCGGATGCCCGACAAACGCCCGGCCGCGGAGCGCCGCCAGGATTTCGCCGAGATCTACGCCCGTTTCAGCGACGAGCGCGCCAACGAGCAGGCCAACCGCTGCTCGCAGTGCGGCGTTCCCTTCTGCCAGGTGCACTGCCCGGTTTCCAACAACATCCCCGACTGGCTGAAGCTGACCTCCGAAGGCCGGCTGGAGGAGGCATACGAGGTCTCCCAGGCCACCAACAACTTCCCCGAGATCTGCGGCCGCATCTGCCCGCAGGACCGCCTGTGCGAGGGCAACTGCGTCATCGAGCAGTCCACCCACGGCGCCGTCACCATCGGGTCGGTGGAGAAGTACATCAACGACACCGCCTGGGATCAGGGCTGGGTGAAGCCGCGCACGCCGTCGCGTGAACTTGGCCTGTCGGTCGGCATCATCGGCGCCGGTCCGGCCGGCCTCGCCGCCGCCGAGGAGCTGCGCGCCAAGGGCTACGAGGTGCACGTCTACGACCGCTACGACCGCATGGGCGGCCTGCTGGTCTACGGCATCCCCGGCTTCAAGCTGGAGAAGTCGGTGGTCGAGCGCCGCGTGCAGCTGCTCGCCGACGCCGGGGTGATCTACCACCCGAACTTCGAGGTGGGCCGCGACGCCTCCCTGCCGGAGCTGCGCCGCAAGCACGTCGCCGTCCTGGTCGCCACCGGCGTCTACAAGGCGCGCGACATCAAGGCGCCGGGTTCGGGCCTGGGCAACATCGTGGCGGCGCTGGACTATCTGACGACCTCCAACAAGGTCAGCCTGGGCGACACGGTGGAGGCGTACGAGAACGGCTCCCTGAACGCCGCGGGCAAGCATGTGGTGGTTCTGGGCGGCGGCGACACCGCCATGGACTGCGTGCGCACGGCCATCCGCCAGGGCGCCACGTCGGTCAAGTGTCTGTACCGCCGCGACCGCAAGAACATGCCGGGCTCGCAGCGCGAGGTCGCCCACGCCGAGGAAGAGGGCGTGGAGTTCATCTGGCAGGCCGCCCCGGAAGGCTTCACCGGCGACAGCGTGGTGACCGGCGTGCGCGCCGTGCGCATCCATCTGGGCGTCGCCGACGCCACGGGCCGCCAGACCCCGCAGGTGATCGAGGGATCGGAGTTCACCGTCCAGGCCGATCTGGTCATCAAGGCGCTCGGCTTCGAGCCCGAGGACCTGCCGAACGCCTTCGACGAACCGGACCTGAAGGTGACCCGCTGGGGCACGCTGCTGGTCGATCATCGCACCAAGATGACCAACATGGACGGCGTGTTCGCCGCCGGCGACATCGTGCGCGGCGCCTCGCTGGTGGTGTGGGCCATCCGCGACGGCCGCGACGCGGCGGAGGGCATCCACGCCTACGCCAAGGCGAAGGCCGAGGCGCCGGTCGCCGTGGCGGCCGAATAACGGCCGGGCCAAGCCGACCAATTCACAATTCCGCGGGTTCCAGGGGTCCATTTCGGCCCCTGGCGGGGGTAAAGGGGCGAAGTCCCCCTTTCGAACAGACTGCCCCCGTCAAAACAGACTGACTGAAAGGGTCCACCGATGACCACCGAGTTGAACCAGGGTGAGCAGTTCGTCGCCGACTTCCGCGCCAACGCCGCGGCGCTGACCACTGCCAACGCCTACAACCCGGAGGATGAGCACGACGCCTGCGGCGTCGGCTTCATCGCCGCGATCGACGGCAAGCCCCGCCGCTCGGTGGTCGAGAAAGGCATCGAGGCGCTGAAGGCCGTCTGGCACCGCGGCGCCGTGGACGCCGACGGCAAGACGGGCGACGGTGCCGGCATCCACGTCGCCGTGCCGCAGAAATTCTTCAAGGACCATGTGAAGGTCATCGGCCACCGCGCGCCGGACAACAAGCTGGCCGTCGGCCAAGTCTTCCTGCCGCGCATCAGCCTGGACGCGCAGGAAGCCTGCCGCTGCATCGTCGAGACCGAGATCCTCGCCTTCGGCTACTACATCTACGGCTGGCGCCAGGTGCCGATCAACGTCGACATCATCGGCGAGAAGGCCAACGCGACCCGTCCGGAGATCGAGCAGATCATCGTCGGCAACAACAAGGGCGTGTCCGACGAGCAGTTCGAGCTCGACCTCTACATCATCCGCCGCCGCATCGAGAAGGCGGTGAAGGGTGAGCAGATCAACGACTTCTACATCTGCTCGCTGTCCGCCCGCTCGATCATCTACAAGGGCATGTTCCTGGCGGAGCAGCTGACCACCTTCTACCCAGACCTGCTGGACGAGCGGTTCGAGTCCGACTTCGCCATCTACCACCAGCGCTACTCGACCAACACCTTCCCGACCTGGCCGCTGGCCCAGCCCTTCCGCATGCTCGCCCACAACGGCGAGATCAACACGGTCAAGGGCAACGTCAACTGGATGAAGGCGCACGAGACCCGGATGGAGCATCCGGCCTTCGGCACCCACATGCAGGACCTGAAGCCGGTGATCGGCGTCGGCCTGTCGGACTCCGGCTCGCTCGACACCGTGTTCGAGGTGATGGTCCGCGCCGGCCGCACGGCCCCGATGGTCAAGATGATGCTGGTGCCGCAGGCGCTGACCAGCTCGCAGACCACGCCGGACAACCACAAGGCGCTGATCCAGTACTGCAACTCCGTCATGGAGCCGTGGGACGGCCCGGCCGCGCTGGCCATGACCGACGGCCGCTGGGTCGTCGGCGGCATGGACCGCAACGGCCTGCGCCCGATGCGCTACACCATCACCACCGACGGCCTGATCATCGGCGGGTCCGAGACGGGCATGGTGAAGATCGACGAGACCCAGGTCATCGAGAAGGGCCGCCTCGGCCCGGGCGAGATGATCGCCGTCGACCTCCAGTCCGGCAAGCTCTACCGCGACCGCGAGCTGAAGGACCATCTCGCCACGCTGAAGCCGTGGGACAAGTGGGTGCAGAACACCACCCACCTGGACGAGCTGGTCAAGACCGCCTCGCTGAAGGGCGAGCCGTCGGACATGGACAAGGCCGAGCTGCGCCGCCGCCAGCAGGCCTTCGGCCTGACCATGGAAGACATGGAGCTGATCCTGCACCCGATGGTGGAGGACGGGAAGGAGGCCATCGGCTCGATGGGCGACGACAGCCCCATCGCCGTGCTGTCCGACAAGTACCGCGGCCTGCACCACTTCTTCCGCCAGAACTTCTCCCAGGTCACCAACCCGCCCATCGACAGCTTGCGTGAGCGCCGGGTGATGAGCCTGAAGACGCGGCTCGGCAACCTCGGCAACATCCTGGACGAGGACGAGACGCAGACCCGCCTGCTGCAGCTCGAATCCCCGGTCCTGACGACCGCCGAGTTCCGCGCCATGCGCGACTACATGGGCGACACGGCGGCCGAGATCGACGCCACCTTCCCGGTGGACGGCGGCCCCGAGGCCCTGCGCGACGCGCTGCGCCGCATCCGCCAGGAGGCGGAGGACGCGGTTCGCGGCGGCGCCACCCACGTCATCCTGACCGACGAGGCGATGGGCCCGGCGCGCGCCGCCATCCCGGCGATCCTCGCCACGGGTGCCGTGCACACGCACCTGATCCGCTCCAACCTGCGCACCTTCACCTCGCTGAACGTGCGCACGGCGGAGGGGCTGGACACCCACTACTTCGCCGTTCTGATCGGCGTCGGCGCCACCACGGTCAACGCCTACCTCGCCCAGGAGGCCATCGCCGAGCGCCACCGCCGCGGCCTGTTCGGCTCCATGCCGCTGGAAAAGGGCATGGCCAACTACAAGAAGGCCATCGACGACGGCCTGCTGAAGATCATGTCCAAGATGGGCATCTCGGTCATCAGCAGCTACCGCGGCGGCGGCAACTTCGAGGCCATCGGCCTGTCGCGCGCGCTCGTCGCCGAGCATTTCCCGGCGATGGTCAGCCGCATCTCCGGCATCGGCCTGAACGGCATCCAGAAGAAGGTGCTGGAGCAGCACGCCACCGCCTACAACGAGGAGGTCGTGGCCCTGCCGGTCGGCGGCTTCTACCGCTTCCGCAAGTCGGGCGACCGCCACGGCTGGGAAGGCGGCGTGATCCACACGCTGCAGCAGGCGGTGACCAACGACAGCTACACCACCTTCAAGAAGTACAGCGAGCAGGTGAACAAGCGCCCGCCGATGCAGCTCCGCGACCTGCTGGAGCTGCGCTCCACCAAGGCCCCGGTGCCGGTGGACGAGGTGGAGAGCATCACCGCGATCCGCAAGCGCTTCATCACGCCGGGCATGTCCATGGGCGCCCTGTCGCCCGAGGCCCACGGGACGCTGAACGTCGCCATGAACCGCATCGGCGCCAAGTCCGACAGCGGCGAGGGCGGCGAGGACCCGGCGCGCTTCCGCCCGGACAAGAACGGCGACAACTGGAACAGCGCCATCAAGCAGGTGGCCTCGGGCCGCTTCGGCGTCACCGCCGAGTACCTGAACCAGTGCCGCGAGCTGGAGATCAAGGTCGCCCAGGGCGCCAAGCCCGGCGAGGGCGGCCAGCTCCCCGGCTTCAAGGTGACCGAGATGATCGCGCGGCTGCGTCACTCGACGCCGGGCGTGATGCTCATCAGCCCGCCGCCGCACCACGACATCTACTCGATCGAGGATCTCGCCCAGCTCATCTATGACCTGAAGCAGATCAATCCGGATGCGAAAGTGACGGTGAAGCTGGTCAGCCGTTCCGGCATCGGAACGATTGCCGCGGGCGTCGCCAAGGCCAACGCCGACATCATCCTGATCTCCGGCAACAGCGGCGGCACCGGCGCCAGCCCGCAGACCTCAATCAAGTTCGCCGGCCTGCCCTGGGAGATGGGCCTGTCGGAGGTGCATCAGGTCCTGACGCTGAACCGCCTGCGCCACCGCGTGCGGCTGCGCACCGACGGCGGCCTGAAGACCGGGCGCGACATCGTGATCGCCGCCATGCTGGGCGCGGAGGAGTTCGGCATCGGCACGGCCAGCCTGATCGCCATGGGCTGCATCATGGTCCGCCAGTGCCACAGCAACACCTGCCCGGTCGGCGTCTGCGTGCAGGACGACAAGCTGCGCCAGAAGTTCGTCGGCACGCCGGAGAAGGTCGTCAACCTCTTCACCTTCCTCGCCGAGGAAGTGCGTGAGATCCTGGCCGGCCTGGGCTTCCGCTCGCTGAACGAGGTGATCGGCCGCACCGACCTGCTCCATCAGGTCAGCCGCGGCGCCGAGCATCTCGACGACCTCGACCTGAACCCGCTGCTGGCCCAGGTCGATCCCGGCGAGAACGCCCGCTACTGCACGCTGCAGGGCCGCAACGAGGTGCCGGACACGCTGGACGCCCGCATCGTCGCCGACGCCCGCCCGCTGTTCGAGGAGGGCGAGAAGATGCAGCTCGCCTACAACGCCCGCAACACGCAGCGCGCCATCGGCACGCGGCTGTCCTCGATGGTGACCCGCAAGTTCGGGATGTTCGGGCTGCAGCCCGGCCACATCACCATCCGCCTGCGCGGCACCGCCGGCCAGTCGCTCGGCGCCTTCGCGGTGCAGGGCATCAAGCTGGAGGTGATGGGCGACGCCAACGACTATGTCGGCAAGGGCCTGTCGGGCGGCACCATCGTCGTCCGTCCGACGACCTCCAGCCCGCTGGAGACCAACAAGAACACGATCATCGGCAACACGGTCCTCTACGGCGCGACGGCGGGCAAGCTGTTCGCCGCGGGCCAGGCCGGCGAGCGGTTCGCCGTCCGCAACTCCGGCGCCACCGTGGTGGTCGAGGGCTGCGGCTCCAACGGCTGCGAATACATGACGGGCGGCACGGCGGTCATCCTCGGCCGCGTCGGCGACAACTTCGCCGCCGGCATGACGGGCGGCATGGCCTATGTCTACGACCTGGACGACAGCCTGCCGCTCTACATCAACGACGAGAGCGTGGTCTTCCAGCGCATCGAGGTCGGCCATTACGAGAGCCAGCTCAAGCACCTGATCGAGGAGCATGTGACGGAGACGCAGAGCCGCTTCGCCGCCGAGATCCTCAACGATTGGGCGCGTGAGGTGACCAAGTTCTGGCAGGTGGTTCCGAAGGAAATGCTCAACCGCCTGGAAGTCCCGGTCCATCTGCCGAAGGCCATCTCGGCGGAGTAAGACCCAAGCACTAAGTCTCAGGTCGATTGTGCATACGCGAACGGCGGTCCGGGGCAACCGGGCCGCCGTTTTTCACGCGGGCCGTCGCACGGGCGTCCTTTTCAGGGCGCCGGTTCTTGGAATAATCTGGTGCGGCGCGGGTTGTTAGGACCGCCTGGGGGCATCCGCAACCACACGGGAGGGCGTCATGCCGGCAGAGGACGGCTTGCGCATCGACATTCGCTTCGCCACGGCGGCCGACGGGCCGCGCTGCGCCGACATCTTCCTGCATGGGCGCCGTGCCGCCTTCTCCTGGCAACCCGAGGACCGCTTCGGCCTGGACGACTATTACGACTGCGTGGACGGGGAAGAGGTGTTGGTGGCCGAAGCCGGCGGCGGCGTGGTCGGCTTCATCTCCGTCGATGTGGCGGACCGCTTCATCCACAACCTGTTCATCACCCCGCTGTGGCGCGGGCGGGGCATCGGCAGCGCGCTGCTGCGCGAGGCTCTGACCCTGCTGCGCGGATCCGCCGAACTGGCCTGCGCCTCGCGCAACGCGGCGGCCCGCGCCTTCTACGAGCACAACGGCTGGACCCCGGTTCCCGCCGCCGAAACCGGAGGGGATGCGGAACCCCTGGTGGTCTACCGCAAATCCGCCCTTTGACACCCTCTCGGCACGGTTGATCCATAAGCCGAAGGAGCGGCGTCACAGGCCAAAGCGCAGACTGTTTTCCACGCTTCCCATACGCTACAGTCCGGCCCGGCATGCGGACACTCCATCACCACCCCCTCCATCCCTTGTCCCGCGTCGCGCGGGTGATGCTGGCCGAGAAGGGTCTTCCCTTCGACTCGGTCATCGAGAAGCCGTGGGAACGGCGCGAGGATTTCCTGATGCTGAACCCCGCCGGCGAGCCGCCGGTGCTGGTGGAGGAGGACGGAACCGTCGTGGCCGGCGGGCTGCCCGTGCTGGAGTATCTGGAGGAGGCCTATCCCGACGTGGCCCTGATGCCGCGGGAGGTGGCGGCCCGCGCCGAGGTGCGCCGGATCGTCGACTGGTTCACCCGGACCTTCGACCGCGAGGTGACCGAGAATCTGGTCGGCGAGAAGCTGATCAAGCGGCTGTCCGGCCAGGGCCACCCCTACGCCCCGGCGATCCGCGCCGGTCTGGCGAACATCCAGTACCACATGGAATACATCGCCTTCCTGTCGGAACGCCGCCCCTGGCTGGCCGGCTCCAGCTTCACGGTGGCCGACATCGCGGCGGCGGCGGCGCTGTCCTGCGTCGATTACGTGGACAACGTGCCGTGGGACAAGGTGCCGGAGGCCAAGGACTGGTACGCCCGCATCAAGTCGCGCCCCAGCTTCCGCGGCCTGCTGGCCGACAGCGTCCCCGGCTGCCCGCCGCCCCGCCATTACGCCGACCTGGATTTCTGACCCGATCTGGACTTCTGAGCCGATCTGTCCGGCCGGGATAGGCCCCGCCGGAAGGTGGAACCCCATCCGTACCGGTCTGTTTCGCTTTGGTTGCAGAACGGCAGAGGAGGATGGGGGCATGGCCCAACACGACTACGTGCGTCACACGCTCGATTGCCTGGAGGAGGCGCAAGCGGCCCTGCGGCTTGCCCAACGCAAGGGCCAGATCGCGCCGGAGGACGAGGACCAGCTGTCCCGCCGCCTCGAAGGAATCACCGAACGCATCGCCCAGGTTCAGGAGATGCATTGAGCCGGGCCCGGCGTAGCCTGCGGCGACTCCGTCGCCTCAGGCTACGCCCGCCATGCGCAGCGCCACGCCGGCCAGCGCGCAGGCGCCCAGGGTGGGCAGCATCCCCGCCTTGAAGCGGAACACCGCCAGCACCGCCGCCACGGTCAGCGCCAGCGCCGGCAGGTTGACGCTGGCGAGAACGGGCAGGTCAAGCCCCATGCCGGCGACGGACACCGGCTCCAGCCGGGCGAACAGCGTGTGCAGGGCGAACCACAGCGCCAGATTCAGGATCACCCCGACCACCGCCGCGGTGATCGCCGACAGGGCGGCGCCGAGCATCCGGTTGCCGCGAAGCGCCTCCACATAGGGCGCGCCGAGGAAGATCCACAGGAAGCAGGGCACGAAGGTGACCCAGGTCGTCAGCAGCCCGCCCAGCACCCCGGCCAGCAGCGGCGGCAGCGCCCCCGGATCGCGCAGTGCGCCGAGGAAGCCGACGAACTGCACCACCATGATCAGCGGTCCCGGCGTCGTCTCCGCCATGCCCAGCCCGTCCAGCATCTCGCCGGGACGGAGCCAGCCGTAGGTCTCCACCGCCTGCTGCGCCACATAGGCGAGCACGGCGTAGGCGCCGCCGAACGTCACCACCGCCATCTTGGAGAAGAAGACGGCGATGCCGGTGAACGTGTTGTCCGGCCCCAGCGTCAGCAGCAGCGCCAGCACCGGCCCCAGCCACAGGCCGAGGCACACCGCCCCGACCCGCAGCGACCAGGCGGTGGAGGGGCGCGCGTGGTCCGGCGTCCCCTCGCCCAGCAGACTGCTCCCGTGCGTGGACGCAGCCGCCCCGTGCGGCATCGGCCGGAAGGCGGAGACGCCCAGCCGCGCCCCACCCAGCCCGATCAGGGCGGCGGTCAGGATGATCAGCGGGAACGGGACATTGAAGGCGAAGATCGCCAGGAAGGCCGCCGCCGACAGGGCGACCATCGCCCCGTTCCTCAGCGTGCGCCGCCCGACGCGGACCACCGCTTCCAGCACCACCGCGAGGACCGCCGCCTTCAGCCCGAAGAACAGCCCCTGCACCGCCCCGGTGTGCCCCAGCGTCGCGTAGAGCAGGCTGAGCGCCATGATGGCCAGCGCGCCGGGCAGGACGAACAGGACGCCGGCGATCAGCCCGCCCACCGTCCGGTGCATCAGCCAGCCGATGTAGACGGCCAGCTGCTGCGCCTCCGGCCCCGGCAGCAGCATGCAGTAGTTCAGGGCGTGGAGGAACCGCTCCTCCCCGATCCACTTCTTCTCGTCCACCACGATGCGGTGCATCATGGCGATCTGGCCGGCCGGCCCGCCGAAGCTCAGCGCCGCGACCCGCGCCCAGACGCGCACCGCCTCCCACAGGCCCACCCCATGGCCGGCGGCATCCACACCGGGTGCATTGGCGCTGTCCGCCTGGATCATGCGTCGTCTCCGGAGCACGCGAAGGGGCGCCATTCAGACCACAAGGGACGGTCTGCCGCCAGCGCGGATATGTGAAGGAATTCTTGCGCCGGTCAGGAGGGCGCCGCCGCCGGCAGCACCAGCTCCACCCGCAGGCCGCCAAGCGGCGAATCGCCCAGCCGCAGGTCGCCACCGTAGAGCCGCGCCACGTCGCGCACGACGGCGAGGCCGAGGCCGCTGCCCGGCGTGCTTTCGTCCAACCGCACGCCGGGGGCCAGCACGGCGTCCCGCCGGTCGGCGGGCAGGCCCGGCCCGTCGTCCTCGATCACCACGGCCAGCATCCCGCCCGCCTCCAGCCGCGACGCGACCTCCACCCGCGACCCCGCCCACTTCATGGCGTTGTCCAGCAGGTTGCCCAGCATCTCGTCGAGATCCGCGCGCTCCCCGGCGAAGACATGCTCGCGCGGGACGCGAACGGCGACCGTCACCCGTCCTCCGCCCTGAAGCTTCTCCAAGACCCGCGCCAGCGCCCCGGCGCTGTCGGCCACCGGGGTGGCGACGCCGGGCAGTCCGCGGGCGGCGGCGGCGCGGGCGCGGGCCATGTGATGGTCGATGTGGCGGCGCATCTCCGCCACCCGCCGGGCGGCCGCCTCCCCCTCCGCCTCGTTCGCCAGGACGGCAAGGTTGGTCTTCAGCGCGTGGGCGAGGTTCCCGGCCTGGAGCCGCGCCCGGACCACCACCTCCTCCGAATGGTCCAGCAGGGCGTTCAGGTCGTCGAGCAGCGGCTGCACCTCGCGCGGGGAGTCGCCGCCGAAGCGCTTCCTGCGTCCGGCCCGCACCGCGGCCAGCTCGGCGCGCAGCCGCACCAGCGGGCGCAGCCCCACCGACACCTGGACCACCGCCGCGGCGATCAGCGCCAGCGCCAGCGCGCCCAGCGACAGCCAGAGCACCCGGTTGAAGTCGGCCACCACCGCCCGCAGTTCCGCCTCGTCCTGCGCCACCGCCATGCGCAGGGGCGCCGTTCCGTTGGGGAGGGTCACGGCACGCTCCAGCACCGACAGCTGGCGCCCGGCCGGGCCGACGACGCTGTGGCGGTGTATGTCGCCGTCGGCGACCTCGTCCGGCGGCAGGGCCAGCGCCTCGTCCCACAGGGAGCGGGAGCGCAGGGCGGGCGCGTCCCCCGGCCCGACCTGCCAGTAGAGCCCCGACAGCGGCCGGCGGAAGCGCGGGTCGCTGAGCGGCTGGCGCAGCACCGGCGCGCCGTCCGCCCCCAGCTCGGTCAGCGCGGCGAGCTGGTCCAGATGGTTGGTCAGCTCCGCCTCGAAGCGGCGGGCCACATGGTCGCGGAACAGGCCGGACAGCACCAGCCCGGCCAGCGCCAGGGCCAGCGCAATCCACACCGCCGCCCCGGCCAGCAGGCGGAAGCGCAGCGACCCGGTCAGCCGCCGCCCGCCCCCGCTCACGGCGCCTCCAGCTTGTAGCCGAGCCCGCGCACGGTCTTGATCAGGTCGGCGCCCAGCTTGCGGCGCAGGCGGCCGACGAAGACCTCGATGGTGTTGGAATCGCGGTCGAAATCCTGGGCGTAGATATGCTCGGTCAGCTCCGTGCGGGAGACCAGCTGCCCCTTGCGGTGCATCAGGTAATCGAGCACGCGGAACTCGTGCCCGGTCAGGTCGACCGGCCGCCCGTCCAGCGTGACCCGGCCCGAGCGGGTGTCCAGCACCACCCCGCCGCAGGCGATCTCCGCCGAGGCGTGGCCCTTGGAACGGCGGATCAGCGCGCGGATGCGGGCGAGAAGCTCCTCCATGCTGAAGGGCTTCGCCAGATAGTCGTCGGCCCCGGCGTCGATGCCCTGGACCTTTTCCGTCCAGGCGCCGCGGGCGGTCAGGATGATCACCGGTGCCGTGATCCCGCCCGTGCGCCAGGAGCGCAGCACGGTCAGCCCGTCGACCCGCGGCAGGCCGAGGTCGAGGACGATGGCGTCGTAGGGCTCGGTTTCGCCCAGGAACTGCCCCTCCTCGCCGTCGGCGGCGCGGTCCACGGCGTAGCCCTCGCCCTCCAGCCGTTCGGCGAGCTGGCGGGCGAGCGCAGGATCATCCTCGACGACGAGCAGGCGCATGGCGCTCACCTCTTTCCATGATGGCCGCCTTCGCCTTTCCCGTTGCGCCCGCGCACCCGCAGCAGGTCGCCGGTCGCGGCGTCGTATTTCAGCTTCAGGACGCGGCCTTCGGCGGTGATGGTCTTGATCTCGTAGACGATCTGCCCGTCCTCATCCTCGAACTCGACGTCCAGGATGTCACCGGGAAAATCGGCCTGCGCGCGGGCCAGGATGGCCTCCAGCGGCATCGCCCGGCCCGAGCGGAACGCCTCCCGCGCCCGCTCGTGGTCGCGGTCGTCGTCGGCGTGTGCCGGCGAAGCGGCGGCGGCGAGAAGGGCCAGGAACAGCAGGACGGCGCGGGCGGCGTTCATGGTCGGAACCGGCGGTCGAAGGGACGCTCCCAGTTAGCACAAAGACGGCTGAACGGCACCTGAATGGGCCGCTCAGGCTCCGTTCAGCGTGGGCGGCGCAGTCTCCGCGGCAACGAACCGATGCCCCCTGAGACCACCGCTTTGGAGACCGCCGATGATCCGCAGGATGCTGACCCACACCGCCGCCGCGACGCTCGTCATCGCCGCGGCAGCCTTCGCCTTCCAGGCTTTGTCCGAAGGGGGCGGCATGACCCGCACCGCCTGGACGCTGGGCGCCGCCATCGCGGGAGGCGGTCATGGGATCGACTGAGCCCCGCCCCCGTC
>NZ_WHOR01000409.1:0-3401 GCF_013340925.1 Azospirillum formosense | reverse complement strand
CCCTGCTCTCCGTGTGGGGGGTGAGTCGGGGAGTGAGGGGGCGCCCGAAGGGCGGAAACGCAGCCTCATTGCAGAGCTTTTCCGGCCTGCGGCCGCCCCCTCATCCTAACCTTCTCCCCAGAGGGGAGAAGGGATTGGGCTCCTACCGCTGATCCAGCTTCACCTCGATCCGCCGGTTGCGCGCCAGCGCCTCGTCGCTGGTGCCGGGGTCGAGCGGCTGATACTCGCCGAAACCGGCGGCGGCCAGACGGTCCGCCGGAATGCCCTGGTCGATCAGGAACTTGACGACCGAGATCGCGCGCGCCGCCGACAGTTCCCAGTTCGAGGCGAACTGGATGCGCACGGGGCGCGAGTCGGTGTGGCCGTCCACCCGCAGCACCCAGTTGATGTCCGGCGGGATCGTCCGGCCGATCTCGATCAGCGTGCGTGCCAGCTCCGCCAGCCGCTGCTTGCCCGCCTCCTCCAGCATCGCCGAGCCGGAGGGGAACAGAAGCTCCGACTGGAAGACGAAGCGGTCGCCGACGATGCGCACGTCGGACCGGTTGCCCAGCGCCTCGCGCACCCGCCCGAAGAACTCCGAGCGGTAGCGGGCGAGGTCCTGCACCTTGGCGGCCAGCGCCTGGTTCAGCCGCGAGCCGAGTTCGGCGATCTGGACCTGCTGCTCCTCCGCCTTCTTCTCCGAGATTTCCAGCGCGGCGCCGATGCGGGCGAGCTGCTCGCGCAGGGCGGCCATCTGCCGGTTCAGCAGGTCCACCTGCTCGTTCGCCTTGCCGGTCGCGCCCTGCTCGGCGGAGAGGGAGGCCATCAGCTCCGTGATTCGGATGTCGCGCTTCTCGATGTCCTTCTGCGCGAGCATCGTCTTCTCGTCGGCGCTGGCGAGCCGCGTCTCCAGCGCCTTGGACCGGTCGCGCTCCCCGCCCAGCTCGGCCAGCAGGGCTTGGCGTTGCTCTTCGGTCAGGCGCTGCTGCGCGGCGGCGGCGGCCAGTTCGCCCTCCAGCTTGGTCCGGGCCTCGCGCAGGGCCTTCAGGTCGGCCTGGAGGCTGGCGGCTTCGGCCAGCTTCAGCTCGATGGTCTCCTTGTCGGCGCGGATCGTGCGCTGCAACTCCTCCGCCGCGCGGGTGGCGTGGTCGAGGTCGCCCTGGAGCGTGGCGATGCGGCCGGTCATGGTGTCGCGTGCCGCGACGGAGCCCTGAAGCTCCGCCGAGAGCTGGGCGACGTTGATGCGCAGGTCGGCGTTGGCGTCTCGTTCCAGCGCCAGCAGATCGTTCAGCTCCGCCACCTTGCGGTTCAGGCTGCCGAGCTGCTCGTCACGCCCGGTCAGGGCGGTCGCCATGTAGAACTGGGCGACGACGAAGATCATCAGCAGGAAAATGACCACCATGACGAGGGACGACAGCGCGTCCACCCATCCGGGCCATGCGCTGGCCTCGCGGTGGCCGTTGCGGCGGCTGATGCTGGGCATGGCGGGGTGTCCCTCCGGACGGACAATGGGTCGGCGTCAGCGCTGTTCCGATTCTTCGGCCAGGGCGGCGATGGTGCGGGCCAGCAGCTTGATCTCGCTGCGGATCTCCTGCACCGCCTGGACCCGGCCCGTGGAGGATTCCTCGACCATGCGGGCGAGGTAGATGTCCATGTTGCGCAGATGTTGGCGCGAGGCGTCGTCGAATCCGCCGATGGCCGCGTCCGACAGCCGGTCGAACAGCCCCTTCATCTCCAGCTGGCTCTCGCCGAGACGGAGGAGGAGCTGCTGTTCGGCGCGCATCTGGTCGGTCAGCGTGGTGAGCCGTTCGGTGAGAGCCATCAGATTGGCGTTGGCCGAGCGGCGCCCCTCCTCGGCGGTGGCGACGGTGCGCTGGAGCGAGTCGAGGTTCTCCGCCGTCTGCTCCAGCAGCGCCGTCAGGTAGGCGGGCATCGACTGGTCGCCGGTCTCCAGGCTGCCGCCGGCCCCGCTGGAGAGGCGGGTTGCGCCGGACAGCCAGTCCTCGACGTCCTGGAAGAAGCGGTTGTGCGCCTGGCTGGCCTGAAGCTCCAGGAAGCCCAGCACCAGCGAGCCCGCCAGACCGAACAGCGAGGAGCTGAAGGCCGTGCCCATGCCGGTCAGCGGCGCTTCCAGCCCGTGCTGGAGGTTGCTGAACATCGCCCCTACATCGCCGCCCTGCACCGACAGCCCGCCGATGACCGAGCCGACCGACTGCACCGTGTGCAGCAGGCCCCAGAAGGTGCCGAGCAGGCCGAGGAAGATCAGCAGACCGATCAGGTAGCGCGACAGCTCCCGCGATTCGTCCAGCCGCGAGGCGATGCCGTCGAGCAGCGAGCGCATCGACAGCGCCGACAGGGTCAGCCGCCCGCGCCGTTCGCGCAGCATGCGCGCCATCGGGGCGAGCAGCACCGGCTCCGGCGCGGCGACGGCGGGGTTGCCGGACTGGAAATGCTCCAGCCACGCCACTTCGGGCCGCAGCATCAGCACCTGGCGGAAGATGAACAGGATGCCGGCGAGCAGCGTGCCGAGGATCAGCCCGTTCAGCGCCGGGTTGTTCATGAAGGCGGCGCGCAGGGCCGGGAACAGCAAGGCCGTCACGCTTCCCACGACCACCAGGAAGAGGATCATCCGTGTCAGGAAGCGCTCCGGGCGCGTCATCGGGGAAGGCTCCTCAAGAGGGTGGGACGATGGGGCGATGGCGGCCATGGGCACTCTCGTCCAGGGGAAGGGGCAGGCGACGGTACGGGTTACAGAGAGCGGCTCACTGGTTCAGGAACTCCACGTCCAGCCGGTCCGGCGCGCCGCCGGCCGCCTCCATGCCCATCGCGCGGATATCGACGCGCGTGCTGGCGATGCCGGCGGTCCCCAGCCGTTCGCGCACGGCCAGCGCGCGGGCCAGCGACAACTGCCGCGCTTCGCGCGCCGTCTCCGGTGTGCCGCTGGCGTAGGAGCGGATCTGCAGCCGAAGCTGCGGGTTGGCGCTCATGCGTTCCGCGATGGCGTCGAGCCGCGCCTGGGCCGGATCGGGCAAGGCGGTGGCCGTTCCGTCGAACAGCACCGTCAACGGCTCCATCCGGGGCAGGGCTGGCGCCGAGGGTGCCTTCGGAGTCGGCGGCGGCAGGGCGGCGGTCTGCGTCCGGTCGGGCGGCGGGGACGCCGCCGGCCGGCTCGATGGTGGAATCGGCGGTGCACCTTCGGGCAGCGCCGGCTGGGCCGGGCTGGGGCCCACCGAAATCTGCGTGAGGGCCCGCGCCCTCATGACGGTCGGGGCCCGGAAGACCGGGCGGCCCTTATACACATCTTACTGTGCCGCGCACCGACCCCGTATGATATGCCGTTATTGGACACATTGTACAAAAACAGAGATACATCCGAAGAATAACTCCGCATCTCCAGACGATTGATTGTGCATTCGTGTCAT
>NZ_WHOR01000408.1:0-3446 GCF_013340925.1 Azospirillum formosense | reverse complement strand
CCCTGCGCCGCGGCGCTGACCCAGCGCGACGGCTCTCCCTACGTCGCCCCGCCCCGCCCGGCCCTGGCCAAGGGACGCGTGCGCCACGTCGGCGATCCGGTTGCCGTGGTGGTGGCCGAAACGCTGGACGCCGCCCGCGACGCGGCGGAGCTGGTGATGGTCGATTACGACGACCGGCCCGCCATCGCCGGCACGGCGGAGGCGCTGGAGGCGGGCCGTCCGCAGGTGTGGGACGAGGCGCCGGGCAACCTCTGCTTCGATTGGGAGCAGGGCGAGGAGGCGGCGGTGGAGTCGGCGATTGCCAAGGCCGCCCGCGTGGTGGAGCTGGAGATCGTCAACAACCGCGTCGTCGCCAACCCGATGGAGGGCCGCGCCTGCCTCGCCGCGGTGGAGGCGGAGACCGGCCGGCTGGTCATCTACGTCACCAGCCAGGGCGTGCACGGGCT
The DNA here is from genome assembly GCF_013340925.1 of Azospirillum formosense. Classification (GTDB taxonomy): domain Bacteria; phylum Pseudomonadota; class Alphaproteobacteria; order Azospirillales; family Azospirillaceae; genus Azospirillum; species Azospirillum formosense. The sequence continues at coordinate 3,000 of NZ_WHOR01000408.1, read as the reverse complement.
GCGCAAGCAGTTCGCCCAGCTGTTCGGCCTGCCGGAATCGACATTCCGCGTCGTCACCACCGACGTCGGCGGCGGCTTCGGCATGAAGCTGTTCAACTACCCGGAATACATGGTCTGCCTGTTCGCCGCGCGCCGCCTGAACCGGCCGGTGAAATGGGCGGCGGAGCGGACCGAGGGCTTCCTCAGCGACGACCATGGGCGCGACCATGTCAGCCGCGCCCGGCTGGCGCTGGACGCCGACGGGCGTTTCCTCGGGTTGCGGGTGGACACGGTCGCCAACCTGGGAGCCTACCTGTCGAACTACGGCCCCTTCATTCCGACCGACGCCGGGTCGGCGATGCTCGTCGGCTCCTACACCACGCCGGCGGTCTATGTGCGGGTGAAGGGCGTCTTCACCAACACCCAGCCGGTGGACGCCTACCGTGGCGCCGGACGGCCGGAGGCGGCCTATCTGCTGGAGCGGCTGATCGACCATGCCGGGCGCGTCACCGGCCTCGGCCCGGCGGAGATCCGGCGGCGCAACTTCATCCCGCCAACCGCCATGCCCTACGCCACGCCGATGGGCCAGACCTACGACACCGGCGAATTCGAGCAGAATCTGCGCGACGGGCTGGAGCTGTCCGACCACGCCGGCCTGCCCGCCCGCAAGGCGGCGGCGAAGGCCCGCGGGAAGCTGCGCGGGGCCGGGATCGCCACCTACATCGAGGCCTGCGCGGGCGGCGGCGCGGAGCAGGCCACGGTGCAGGTCAACGGCGACGGGCGCATCGTCCTGATGATCGGCACCCAGACCAACGGCCAGGGGCACGAAACCGCCTACAAGCAGATCATCGCCGACCGGCTGGGCGTCCCGCCGGAGGATGTCGAGGTGATCCAGGGCGACACCGACCGCGTGTCCTGGGGGGCCGGCACCGGCGGCTCCCGCTCCGTCCCGGTGGGCGGGGCGGCGCTGGCCGAGGGTGCCGCGCGCGTGGTGACCAAGGCGACCGAGGTCGCCGCCGACCTGCTGGAGACCGCCGCGGTGGACGTTGAGTTCGTCGAGGGCCGCTTCAGCGTCGTCGGCACCGACCGCAGCGTCTCCTTCAAGAAGGTGGCCGCCAAGGCGGCCGCGCAAGGCCCCATCGCCTTCACCGAGGTCGCCCGCTGGACACCGCCGGCCAACACCTTCCCCAACGGCTGCCATGTGGCGGAGGTCGAGGTCGATCCCGACACCGGGGTGGTCGAGGTCGTCGGCTACACCGTCGTGGACGATTTCGGCACGGTGGTGAACCCGCTGCTGGTCATGGGGCAGGTGCATGGCGGCGTCGCCCAGGGCATCGGGCAGGCGCTCCAGGAGCGCGTGGTGTTCGATCCGGACAGCGGGCAGCTGCTCAGCGGCTCCTTCATGGACTACCAGATGCCGCGCGCGGTGGACGTGCCGGACATCCGCATCAAGCTGAACTGCGTGCCCAGCACCACCAACGCTCTGGGCATGAAGGGGGCCGGCGAGGCCGGGGCCATCGGCGCGCCGCCCGCGGTCATCAACGCCCTGGTGGACGCGCTGTCGGACTACGGCATCGACCACATCGACATGCCGGCGACCCCGCTGTCCGTATGGACCGCGATCCAAACGCATAGTAAAGCCGCCGCCGAATAACGAAGAACGGAGTAACGACGTCATAGACCCTTTTTCCAGGCCCGATGTCACACCTTGCGTTGAATAAATTTGAGACAATATCGGAACTATAGAGACTAAAACATAGAACTTCCCCACGAAAGAAACGGGCATGACGGCGGAGCGGATCAGGGGCGGTGGGTGCGGCGGGTTGTGCACCGAGGGTTTGGGGTTCGATTTCACCATGGCTTTCCAGCCGATCGTCGATGTCGGCGGTGGGCAGCCGTGGGCGCACGAGGCGCTGGTGCGCGGCCTCGACGGCCAGGGGGCCGGGTGGGTGCTGGGTCAGGTGACCGAGGCCAACCGCTACGCCTTCGACCAGGCCTGTCGGGTCAAGGCCATCGAGCTGGCCGCCAGCCTGGGTATGGGCCAGCAGCCCGATACCCGGCTGTCGATCAACTTCCTGCCCAACGCGGTCTACCAGCCCGAAGCCTGCATTCGCGCCACCCTGGCCGCCGCCAAGCGCACCGGCTTTCCGCCGGAGCGCATCATCTTCGAGGTGACGGAGAACGAGCGGGTGGTCGACGGCGCGCATCTCAAGTCCATCTTCACCGAGTACAAGCGCCAGGGCTTCCACACCGCCATCGACGATTTCGGTTCGGGCTATTCCGGCCTGAACCTGCTCGCCGAGTTCCAGCCGGACATCATCAAGCTGGACATGGAGCTGACCCGCTCCATCGATACGGACCGCGCCCGCCGCAGCATCGTCAGCGCCATCCTCACCGTGTGCCGCGATCTCGGCATCACCCCCGTGGCCGAGGGCATCGAAACGCCCGGCGAGGCGAAGGCGCTGCGCGATCTGGGGATCACGCTGATGCAGGGCTATCTGTTCGCCCGCCCGGCGGTGGAAAAACTGGTGACGCCCGCCATGGATTTCGCGCCGGCGGTGGCCTGAGCGAACTACAGCATCCGCGGGCGGCGCACCGCCTGCGGCCGGGGGGCGGCGTAACGGCCCCGCTGCTCGGTGGCGAGGGTCAGCGCCTCGTGCGCGATCAGGCGGCGGTAGTCGCCGTCCACCCGCGAGAACATGGCGAAGGCGAATTTGACCGCGTCGGGGGTCGGGCTGGTGGCCGCCTCGCGGAGCGCGTTGCGCAGCATGCGCAACTCCAGCACGCCCTTGACGCAGATGCGCTCGACCGCCTGAGCCAGGATGTCGATCGAACACAGGGACGCCTCGTCGTCGAGTCGGTATTGCACCCGTCCCCCGCAAGGAAGAACCGCCACGGACCGGCCGGGTTCTAGCTTGGGTTGGGCGGGAATGCCAGAGTTTCGGTGAGGTGGTGGTGGGGGAGTGGTTGCTACGAGCCCCCCTCCCGACCTCCCCCCGCTGCGCAGGGGGAGGAGTTAAG
>NZ_WHOR01000407.1:0-3512 GCF_013340925.1 Azospirillum formosense | reverse complement strand
ACCCTGGCCCAGGTGGAGCGGCAGGCGGTGTGGTTCGAGCGCGCCGGGCTGACGCCGTACGCCCTGGCCCGGCTTGGCGCGGAGCTGGAGGCCGCCCGCGCTTTCCGCTGCACGGCGCCGGTCCCCATCACGCTGGTCGGCAGCGACGTCCACCCCGGCAACTTCCTGATCGACGCCGCCGGCAAGGCGTGGTTCACCGATCTGGAGAAGGCCCAGTACGGCCACCCGGCCATCGACCTCGCCCACGCCAGCCTCTACACCTCCACCATGTGGGAGCGGGAGGTCGCGGCGGTGCTGGCGCCGGACGAGGTCGCGGCGTTCCACGCGGCTTGGGAGGCGGCGGTGCCGCCCGCGCTGGCCGAGGCGGTGCGCCCGTGGCGCCGGCCCTTGCGCCGGCTGACCTGGCTGCGCACCTTGTCCTGGATGGCCCGCTGGCGGGTGGAGGGGGCGGCCCTGTCGCCGGACATGCCGGACTCGCTGGCGGCCCACATGGACGCCCACGCGGTCGACGTCCTGCGTCCGGAAATCATCGGGCGGGTCGCCGCCGAATGGCGTTGAGGGCGACGGGCGGCCGAGACATGCGATGGTTCGGGCCGCAGCGCGGTTAACCCTTGCCGGCGGTTGGTGTTAGACTGAGGACTCGAGTTTCAGGCTTTCCTGATCCGGACTCCGTAGGCGTGCAGGTGGACGCGGCATGATGACATTCCGATTTGGGCGGACCCGGTTGGGTCGGACGGCGCTCGGTGCCTTGCTCCTTTCCACGGCGGGCCTCCTGCCGGCCGGCAACGCCGTCGCCGCGGCCCCGGCGGCGACGGAGCGTCCGTCGCTGACCTCGGCGACCGGCAGCTATCTGGCCGGGCGCTTCGCCCAGCGCCAGGACGATTGGGCCGCCGCCGCCCTGTTCATGGCGCACGCCCTGTCCGCCGACCCCGGCGACCTGACGCTGCTGCGCCGCACCTACCTGCTGAAGCTGGGCGAAGGGCAGTTCGACGCCGCCATCGACCTCGCCAAGCGGCTGCTGGAGCAGGACAACGACCCGCAGATGGCCATCGCCCTGCTGGCCTCCGACAATCTGGCCCGCGGCAAGCTGAAGGAAGCCAAGGCCATGGCCGCGCGCATGCCCAAGGAAGGCATGGCGAAATACATCGGCCCGCTGATCGACGCCTGGCTGGCCGCCGCGGAGGGCAAGACCGACGCGGCGCTGAAGGCGCTGGAGCCGCTTTCGACCGCCAGCGGCTTCGCCGCCCTGCACGACCTGCACGCCGGTCTGGTGCTGGAACTGGGCGGGCGCAAGGACGCCGCCGCGGAGCGCTTCGCCCGCGTGCTCGACAAGGAGACGCCGCTGCGCGTCATCCAGATCGTCGGCAGCTTCTACGAGCGCACCGGCCGCAAGGACGAGGCACGCAAGCTGTACGAGTCCTTCCGCGCCGGCAACCCCGACAGCCTGATGGTCGAGCCGGCGCTGAAGGCGCTGGACGAGGGCAAGGCCGCCGCCCCGGTGGTGTCCGACGCCAAGCAGGGGCTGGCGGAGGCCCTGTTCGACCTGGGCAGCGCCATCCATCACGAGGGGGCGGAGGAAACCGCCCTGCTGTTCGGACGGATCGCCCTTCATCTGCGCCCCGACCTGTCGCTGGCGCGGCTGATGATCGGCGACATCATGGAGAACCGCGACCACCACGCCGACGCGCTGGTCGAGTTCCAGGCGCTGGAGAAGGACCCGGTGCTGGGCTGGACCGCCCGGCTGCGCACCGCCGAGAGCCTCGCCCGGCTGGAGCGCACCGACGACGCCATCGCCGCCTTCTCCGCCCTGTCCGCCGAACGTCCCGAGCGGACGGACGCGCTGATCCGGCTGGGCGACCTGTACCGCGTCGCCAAGCGCTACGGCGAGGCCGCCGACAGCTACAGCAAGGCGCTGGAGCGCATCGGCACGCCGGAGGAGCGGCATTGGGCGGTGCTCTACGCCCGCGCCATGTCCTACGACAAGATCGACCGCTGGCCGGACGCCGAGCGCGACCTGCGGGCGGCGCTGGCGCTGAAGCCCGACGAGGCCTTCCTGCTGAACTATCTGGGCTACAGCTACGTCGACCGCGGGCTGAACCTGGAGGAAGCCAAGGGGATGATCGAGAAGGCCGTCGCCTTGCGCCCCAAGGACGGCTACATCGTCGACAGCCTGGGCTGGGCGCTCTACCGCACCGGCGATTTCGAAGGGGCGGTGGAGAAGCTGGAGCGCGCGGTGGAGTTGAAGCCGACCGACGCCACCATCAACGACCATCTGGGCGATGCCTATTGGCGCGTCGGGCGCCGCAACGAAGCCCGCTTCCAATGGACCCGCGCGCTCCGCACCGCGGAGGAGGAGCCGCTGAAGGAGGACATCCGGGCCAAGCTGGACAAGGGACTGGTGGACCCCAAGGCCGCCGAGGCGGCGGCGCCGAAGGTTCAGTAAGCGGCGCCTGCATAGGGTCTGGCGCCGACTCTCCCCAGAGAGCATAAAGCCCTTCTTCCCCCGATCGGGAGGAAGGGCTTTTCGTTTCCGGGGACCCGACCATGAGCGCCATCGCCGAGGCCGCGCCGGCCAAGCTGAACCTCTATCTGCATGTGGTGGGCCGCCGGCACGACGGCTATCACGAGTTGGACAGCCTCGTCGCCTTCGCCGACGTGGCGGATCGGGTGACGGTGCAGCCGGGCGTGGCGCGAATCGCGCTGCGCGGCGTGGACCTGCCGCCGGTCGGGCCGCGGCTGGCCATCTCCGGCCCCTTCGGCCCGGCGCTGATGGGGGAGAACCCGGCGCACAACCTCGTCATCCGCGCCGCCCATGCGCTGGCCGCCCGGCTGGGGCGCGAGGCCGACGCGATGATCGCGTTGGAAAAGGTGCTGCCCGTCGCCTCCGGGATCGGCGGCGGCTCGGCGGACGCGGCGGCGACGCTGCGCGCCCTGGCCCGGCTGTGGGGCGTGCCGGTGACCGACCAGCGGGTCTACGAGGTCGCGGCCTCGCTGGGCGCCGATGTGCCGGTCTGCGTCGCCGGGCGGAGCTGCTATTTCGGCGGCGTGGGGGAGGTGCTGGAAGAGGCGCCGGCCCTGCCGGAAACCTTTGCGGTTCTGGTCAACCCCGGCGTGCCGGTGCCGACCCCCGCCGTGTTCAAGGCGCGCAACGGCGCCTTCAAGGGCGCCTTCTCGGCTCCGGCCCGCTTCACCGAAGCCCCCGCCGACGCCGCGGCGCTGGCCGCGCTGCTGAAGGAGCGGCGCAACGACCTGACCGAACCGGCCCTGACCGTCGCCCCGGTGATCGCCGACGCGCTGGCGGCGCTGGAGGGCACCGACGGCTGCCTGCTGGCCCGCCTGTCAGGCAGCGGAGCGACCTGCTTCGGCCTTTATGCGGATGCGGAACAGGCCGCCGCCGCCGCCCGGTCGATCAAGGCGGCGCAGCCGCGCTGGTGGGCGAAGGCCGCCCGGCTTCTGCCGACCCCGGCGGGCGCGCCGCCGCTGCCCAAGGGGCTGGCCGCACCCTCCACGGC
>NZ_WHOR01000406.1:0-3513 GCF_013340925.1 Azospirillum formosense | reverse complement strand
TCGAAATACTCCTCCGGCACGCCGAAGGTGAGCGCGCCGCCCCAGAACAGCCCTTCCTGCCCGGCGACCACGAACTTGCCGTCCACCGGCCCCTTGTCGTAGGAGGCCATCGGATCGGTCGCCTTGATCTCCTGCCCGTCGATGGTGATGCCCTGGACGAACAGGTTGCGGTCCTGGCCGTTGACGGTGGCGTCGTTGTCGTAGTGGATCTGGATCTTGTGGGCCTCGTTGGGGTCCACATCGACCTTGAAGGTGTAGCCGGTCGGGCTGGTCGCGCTGACCCAGGCGTCGCCGACCACCTTGTCGTCCACCAGCAGCTTGAAGTGCGGCGGCGTGCCGTTGGCGGCGGCGCCCCAGGCCTTCACGACGATCTCGGTCGTCATGGTGGCCGGCGCCTCGGGCTCCGGCTCCTGCGCGCTGGCGAACATCGTCTTGGGCAGGTCGACGTTCAGTGCGCCGCGCCAGTACATTTCGGTCTGCCCGGCGATGACGTTCTTGCCGTCGATGTCACCGGTGTCGTAAGTCACCAGCGGGTCGATGCTGAGGATCGGTTTCCCGTTCACCTCGAACGACTTGACGAAGAGGTTGCGGTCCTCCCCGTTCACGGAGCCGTCGTTGTCGTACTGAAGCTGAAGCTTGTGGGCCTTGTCGGCCGGAACGCGGGCGTTGAAGCTGTAGCGACCCAGCGACGCCGATGCGACGGTCGCCTGCCCGATCTCAACCCCATCCAGCCGCAGCACGAAATGCGGCCACTTTCCGCCGGCGGGAGCGCCCCAGGCGTTCACCGTGAAGGTGACGTCCATCAGTTCGGTAGTTTCGGCAGCCATCTCGGACCTCATAGAACTCTAGACCAACGTCTTAATCCAGAGGTTGAGGTGTCCCGATTAACGGAAAAATAATAATCGTGGTTAAAATATTATTAATAATGCCAATTTCTGTGACATAAACAGGAAACTTGCAGTCGGGCAAAAATGTTTGCACATTGACAAGAAAGTCTACACATCGACAAAAATGTTTGCTCCTAATCGAGCTTGAGCTTGGCCTTACGCTTGTCGGCGTCGCTCACCTATCCAACTACTTCTCCTTGATTCCCTTCCCTGTGATGGACAAGCGTCTCTGCTCACCCAACACTCCACGGGTTGAGCAGCTTAGACGCTGTGTGGCTGGGTCCGGCAGGCCGAGCGCGACCAGGGCAGGCGGCTTGGCCTGACGACAGACGAGCAGGAGCGGATCAAGGCGCTGGAGCGCGAGAACCGCGCGCTGCGCCGAGCGAACGAGATCCTTCGCAAGGCGTCGGCGTATTCCGCCCAGGCGGAGTTCGACCGCCTGTTCAGGAAATGATCGCCTTCCCGCCATGGCGGCGTGACCCAAACAAACCGGTCTGCGGAAATCTCGGAGCGGTTCACCGGTCCGGTTCAGAAGGCTAATGGCACCTTGGCAAAAGATCCCGCCCAATAAACAAACACTATCTCTCAGTTTTGTTTGAGCTGGGCACTATGCCCTCGGCAACGTTCCCTTCGCTGCACGCTTGCCCTTCATGTCATCCGCGCTGTGACAGGGCGTTGGGCTGCTGTCCCACGCGGTTTTTGAAACCGGTCACCATTGCCGCACCCAGCGCACGGTGGCGATGCCCAGAAAACTTGCACGGCATTGAGAGGGGGCAGCGGAAAACGCCTCAACCGATCCGCGCACGCACCGCGGTCAGCAGGCTGCACAGCCCGCGGTCGTGGATGCCGATGGCCTCCAGATGGGCAACCGTGTTGGCGAGATAGTCCAGGTTCGGGCCGCGCTCGCCACGGCAGCAGGCGATGCGCTCGGCCATCGCCATCTCGTCCATGCAACCGCAATATTGCCGGTGGCGGCGGTCCACCACGAAGGTGCAGGCGGTGACCGGCGATCCGCCGTCGCGCGGGCGCACCGGCAGCAGCTTGGGCCGGTAGACGCGGTTCAGCATCTCCCGGTCCCACAGATAGTCCAGCGTCTCCGGCACGCGCTCCGCCGCCACGCGGAACACGATTCCCCGGCAGGAACCGCCGCGGTCCAGCCCCAGCACCAGACCCGGCCGCTCCGGCGTGCCGCGGTAGCGGTGGGAGGACACGCAGAAGCGGCGGTGATAGCCGCCCAGCACCGCCGGATGGCGCTCCAGAAAGGGGAACTCCGGGTTCCACATCAGCGAGCCGTAGGCGAAGACCCAGAGGTCGGCGCCGGGCGTCACGACGATGTCGGCGGACCAGGAAGAGGCGGATGATGCCGGACGCGGCACCGGTGCGGTGACCGGAAGCTCGGCAACAGGCGATTGCGTATCGAGCAGCATGACCCTTAAGTAATGCAGCGTGCGCCGACTGGTGGCGACACGGTGAATGCTAGCACGGCCCCTGGCCGCCCGCTATAAGGTGGGTGCCACAAAACGGAAATGCCACAGATGCGCGTTCGGAAGATTTTGGGCTTCGCCGTTCTCGCCCTGGCCCTGCTGGCCGGCGCCTATTCGGTATGGTGGTGGCAGGCGGCGTCGGCGGTGGAGCGCGGCGTGCTCGCCTGGATGGACGAGCAGCGGGCGGCGGGCGCCGTGGTGGCCCATGACGGGCTGAGCGTCGGCGGCTATCCCTTCACCATCCGCGCCGCGCTGGAGGCGCCGCACCTCGCGACCCGCGACGTGGAGTGGCGGGGCGCCCGGCTGGTGGCGGAGGCGCCGCCCTGGAACCACACGCGCATCGCGCTGTCACTGCCCGGCGAGCAGCGGGTGACGGTGGTGCAGGCGAACCAGCCGCCCTTCACGCTGGTCGCCCACGACGGCGGCCACGGGCATGTCGGCCTCACCCTGACCGGCCAGCCGGTCGAGGCGCGGCTGGCCTTCGCCAACCTCGTGGCGCAGCCCGACGCCCTTCCCGTTCCCATCGCCGCCCTGGACCTGACCGCCAGCCAGCCCGCCGCGCCGCCGGCCAGCCACACCGACACCGGCCTGTCGGTCACGCTGGAAGCGCGCGGCGCCACCCTGCCCGACGGCGCGCCGGATTCGCTGGGCCGCGAGGTGCAGCGGCTCCTGCTGACCGCGCGCATCCTCGGCCAGCCGCCGAAGCCGGAGCCGGTCAGCCTGTCGGCCTGGAGCCGCGACGGCGGCACGCTCCAGCTCGACGGGCTGAATGTGGATTGGGGACCGCTGAAGCTGGCGATGAACGGCACGCTGGCGCTCGACGCCGCCTTGCAGCCGCAGGCCGCGCTGACCGCGGAGGTGCGCGGGTATCAGGCGGTGCTGGACGCGCTTCAGGGGATGTTCCGACCCAAGGAGTTGGCGATGGCCCGCACCATGCTGGGCCTGCTGGCCCGCCCCACCGGGCCGAACGGCGAACCGGTGCTGACCGCCCCGGTCACCGTGCAAAACCGCGGGCTGTTCCTGGGGCCGCTGAAGGTCGCGGCGCTGCCGGCGGTGGGCTTGTATGGGCGGACTTGTGCCCCCCCCCCCGGCGCCCCCCCCCTTCCACGGGGGGGGAGCTGGTCCCTTACGACTAACTGACC
>NZ_WHOR01000405.1:0-3519 GCF_013340925.1 Azospirillum formosense | reverse complement strand
GGCGGGGGCCCGCCCGCCCCGCGGTCGGACCCCCCTCTGGGCGGGCGCGGCGGGGCGCCGCCCCCCCGCCCCCAGCCCGCCGAAGACGCTGTCCTGCGCCGCCTCGGGGTCGAGATGGAAGGGTTGAGGGTCGAACTGACGCGCGAAAGCGACGATGTCCTCCTCCGTCACGGTCACGGGGCCGCCGGCGAAGCGGTCGCCGGGAGTCAGGTCGTCGAGATAGCGCATCGGTTGGTGAACTCCCGTGGCCGTCCGCCCTCGCTTTGCGTTAATCTTCGAAGGGCGGGAACGAAAGCGATACCTGCCACGTAAAAATTGCAAAGCGGCGAGACGTAAAATGTCGGGGCGGAAAATGCCTCTGTACAGATCGCCGGGATGCAAAACAACGACGCCGCAGGGCGGGCCTGCGGCGGTCTGGTCTGGTCGGACGGCGAGCGAGAGTCGCTTATTCGGCGGCGGTGCTGGCCATCCGGCTGCGCACGGACGGCGGCGGCTGGTTCCCGCGATAGTCCTGCAGCCGCGTGGCGCGCAGGCCCCGCATGCCGTGGCTGTCGATCAGCCGTTGCCAGGACAGGAATTCCTCCACGGACAGGGTGTAGCGGCGGCACGCCTCCTCAAGGCTGATCAGCCCCGATCGCACGCCGGCCACGACCTCCGCCTTGCGCCGCATGACCCAGCGCTTGGTGTCGGGAGGGGGAAGATCATTTTCTGTCATCGGCCGTCCCTCCGGACCGATGACCGACGCTCCACTGGAGCCATCGTCGCTCATTTCAAGCTCGCGAGATGACATGCGCGGATGCTCCACCATCAGCAGTGTATTCCACGATTTGGTGGTAACCTACCCCTTCTCCGCTTAACAAAAGCCTAAACGATAGGGTTAATGTTTTAAGCATAAAAGGCATGGCGCATAGGCCCGTCCGGACCCATGCCCATGCCTTTTTCCATGCGTTTGGACGACGCTTGTGAGGGAGAGGGGGAAACCCTCAGTACACCTTGGAAAGCTTGGACAGCGGAACCTCGACGCTGCCCACGGACATCACGGTTTCGCCGTCCTTGTTGGACCCGATGCCGCTGACCGTGCCGAAGGTGAAGGGGGTCGCCTTGATGATGTCGTCCTTCTTCTCGGACACCGGGGCGATGTTCAGGCGGTACTGGCCCGGCTGGACGGCGTTGCCGCCGTCGTCCTTGAAGTCCCAGTTCACGACATGCTTGATGCCGGCGGTGGTCTCGCCGGTCATCGACCGGACGACGCGGTTCTTGCTGTCCAGGATGTCGACGCGCACCGACTTGGCGGACTTCTCCAGCTCGTAGGCCAGCGGGGCCGCCGTCATGCCCTGGGTGTAGTCGAAGCTGTCGCCTTCGAAGGTGACGGTGCGGCCCAGATAGGCGAGGTTGGTCGAGTTGGTCGAGGCGTTCTGCAGCTTCAGCAGCTTGTCCAGGCGGCTGTTGGTCCCGATGTTCTGCTCCACGTTCGCGAAATCGACCAGCTGCTTGGTCATGTCGTTCGTGTCCATGGGCTTCAGCGGGTCCTGGTTCTGCATCTGCGTGGTCAGCAGCTTCAGGAAATGCTCGAAGTTGTCACCCAGCCCCTTCACCGCGGTGTCGAGCTTCTGCTCGTCGGCGGTCTTGGTGGTCTTGGTGGAGGTGTCCGTCTTCGTCTTGGTCTGGTTCAGATTCCAGCTGCTGCCATAATCGGTGTTGGTGGTGGCCATGGTCGTCGTCCTTCGCTGGAATGGCTGCGGCTGGTCTGAATCAGGCTTGGATGTCGACGCGGCCCGGGGCCAGCGTCAGGGTGTAGGCGGCCTGCGCATCCTCCGCCTCGCCCGCGCCGCCGCCGAAGCCGCGGCCCCGCCGGCCCGAGCCGCCCTGCCGTCCCGAGTCCTGGAACGACTGGCCGCCTTCGCCGCGCAGGCTGAAGTTGAGGCTGTTGCTGTCCGCCTTCAGTCCGGCGTCTTGCAAGGCGCGTTCCAGATTGCGGCTGTCCCGCTGGAGCAGTTCGAGGGTCTGCGCCTTTTCCACGGCGACCGACGCGGTGACCCGCCCGTCCTGGCCGATTTCCAGCTTGATGTCGATGCGGCCCAACTCGGCGGGACGCAGGTTGATGGTGAACTGGTCGTTGCCGTCCGACACGTTCTTGCTGATGTGGACGGCCACCTGATCCTGGACGCCCATCGGCAGGCCGGCGGACCCGCGGGACGGGCGAAGCTGGGCGGTGGTCAGCCCCGCCTCCACGCCGCTCGCCGTGTGCACACCCTCGAATCCGGCGAAAACCGGGTGCGTGGGGGTCGCGGGGTGAGTCGCGCCGTCGGCCGGCGGCGGTGCGTCCGCGGCGGCGGCCGCAGCGGCGGCGGTCAGGAACGCGCTTTGCCCGGCAGGCTTTGCCGGGTCGGCAACCGGTGCCTGGGGCACCGGCGGCTGCGCCAGGGCGGCGTTGCCGTTCGGGTCCTGGTTGCCGCGGTTGCCGGCGTTGGTCCCGGCATCGCCGTCCGCCCCGGTCCGGGCCGCGCCCTTGGCCTTGGCCGCGGCGAGATCGGCCAGGGATTGCGGCAGCGGCGCGCCGTCGTCGTTCGGCAGGTCGGCGACGGGCAGGGCACCGGGGGACAGCGAGTCGGCGGCCTTCGCCGGCTTGTCCTTGGCGGCGGCGTCCTTGGCCTCGGCGTGGGACGCGAAGATTTCGGTCTGCGAGCCGTCCGCCGGCACGGCGTCCGCCATCGTCGGAAGCGCTTCCGCGATCGGCTTGGCCGCGGCTGCGGCTTTCACGGACTGGTCGGAGGCGACCTTGGTCTTGCCATCCTGATGGGGAGCGCCGGCGGTCGTCAGGGCGGCGGCCAAGGCGGCTTCGGCTTCGGCTTCGGCGGCGTCAACCGCCGAGGGGGCCTTGTCGCCCTCCGACGTCGGGCTGCCGGGCGGCGGGACCTCGACCGGGGCCACCAGCTCGACCACGCCATCCTCGGTTGCCTTGTCGGCCTCCGTGCCGTCCGGGGTGCCGACGGCAACCTGGGCGACGGCCAGCGAGAGGGCGGCCTCCATGTCGGTCAGGGTGGCGGATCGGTCGGCGGTGACCAGCTCCACGGTGGTCTCGGTCACGGTGACGGTCAGGTCGAGAATCGCGGCTTCGCCGTTCCCGTCCTCCGCGGCCTGATCGCCGGCACCGTCCTGCGCGGCGCCATCGCCCATCGCGCTGCCGGCTTCGTCCGACGGAACCGTCTCCGCCGTGTCGGCCAGAGCGGCGGCGCCGGTGGGCGCCGGCTTGGCGGCGGCGTCTTCCTGCGCGGTCTTGGCGCTGGCAGTCTTCGCGTCTTTGGCCGCGGCGTGGTTCGCCGCGGCGGCCTCACGCCGTTCGGTGCGCGTCCCGTGGGCGGAGTCGCCGGCCTTGGTCGCGTCGGACGCGCGGGCGTCCCTGCGGTCGGCGGCGCGCTGGGTTTCGTCCTTACGGGCGGCGCGGGCCTCGGCCTGGGTCGTCGCGTCGGAGGCCTGGCGCGGCTTGGCGGGCTCCGGGCGGATGGGGTCGGGGCGGGA
>NZ_WHOR01000404.1:0-3640 GCF_013340925.1 Azospirillum formosense | reverse complement strand
TTTGATTGACTGGGGCCGCACGATATCTCAACAGGGGGGGGTTCGTGGGCGGCGTCGGATGTTTATAAGAGACGGGGGCAGGGGCGGGAGGAGCGGCACACGCTGGGCACCCGCCTGTTTGGAAAGGCCGACGGCTGGGACTGGAACTGGGAGGCGATGCTCCAGACCGGGCGGATCGACGGCCCGAATACAGGGGGCGACACCATCGCCGCCTGGTCGGTCGCCAGCGACACCGGCCACCGCTGGGAGGGTGTCCCGCTGCGCCCGCGGCTCGGGCTGAAGGCGAACATCGCCAGCGGCGACCGCGATTCCGGCGACGGGCGGCTGGGCACCTTCAACCCCCTCTTCCCCCGCGCGAAGTATTTCGGGGAGCTGACCCCGGTCGGGCCGCTGAACCTGATGAACCTGCACCCCTCCGTGGATCTGGCGCTGTCGGACGAGTTCAGCCTGTCCGCCTCGGCCATCGCCTATTGGCGGATGAGCCTGGAGGACGGCGTCTACGACCTGTCCGGGAACCTGCTCCGCTCCGGCGCCGGGTCGCGGTCGCGCCACATCGGCACGCAGGGGGAGCTTGTGCTGTCCTACGCGGCCGGGCGCACGGTCGAGGGGCTGCTGTCCTACTCGCTGTTCCGGCCGGGCTCCTTCCTTCAGGACACCGGCCCTGCGAAGACCATCCACTTCGTCGGGATGGAAGCGGTGTTCAAATTCTGATCCGTCCGGATGACGGCTCCCATCCATCGGACGGGTCGAAGGGGCGAACTTACGGTAAGTTGCGCCCACCACCAGGGTCGGGAGGCGGAACATCCCCGCGACCGCGCCGTTCCAGCGCCTGAACCGGACCGAAGCGAACCGGCCACAGGCCTTGAAGTCGGTCCCAGAAAAGGTGGAGGCGATCCCATGAAGCACCAAACCCGCGCCGTCCTGGCGGTGGTCCTGACCGGCGCGGTCCTGGCGGGCTGCGCGCCGGCGTCCGAAACCGCGCCGCCGTCCGCCGTCCTGGCCCCGGCGAGCATCGAGCCGACGCCGCGGCTGTCCATGGTCGAGAACGTCCGCTCCACCGCCAAGGTGCGCGGCGTCGACGAGGCGGCGCGGACGGTGATCCTGCAATTCCAGGACGGGCGGGAAGAGGCGGTGACCGCCGGAAGCGGGGTGCGGAACTTCAACCGCATCAAGGTCGGCGACACCGTGCAGATCGAGTACGCGCGCCTGACCAACATCGTCACCCAGCCGCCGGGCGGCGGGCCGGGCGCCGTTCAACGCAGCAGCACGGACCGCGCCGCGGTCGGCGAGATGCCGCGCGCGTCGGCGATCACCACGACCCAGGTGACCGAGGTCGTCGAGGCCATCGACCTCAACCGCCGGATGGTCACGCTGCGCGGGCCGCAGGGGCGTACGCGCACGGTTCCGGTCCCGCCGGACGTGCAGGGGCTGGAGACGGTGAAGCCCGGCGACGAGGTGGTGATCAGCCGGACGGAGGCCGCCACGGTCACCGTGATGCGATGAGGGGGAGGGAGGAGAAGGCCACCGCAGAAGGAAGGTGGCGCGAGTGACGGGACTTGAACCCGCGGCCTCCGGCGTGACAGGCCGGCGCTCTAACCAACTGAGCTACACCCGCAATATGGCTCCGGATGCTGGACTCGAACCAGCGACACGCGGATTAACAGTCCGCTGCTCTACCGACTGAGCTAATCCGGAACGGAGGCCGGCTTATAAGCCCCTTTCCGGGGGCTGGCAAGGGGAAAACGAACCGTCGGCGGGATTTTCCGCGTCACGCCCGCGGGGGCGATGCAGGGCCGTGAAAATGGGGCGGAAATGTGGCGAAGGCCTCGCGCATCGGTTGACAGCGGGCGCGGCTTTCGCTTCCTTCCGGCCCCGGTTCCCGTCACCTGCCGCTGGTCCCCGTTCCCCATGTCCAAGGTCGTTCCCTTCGCCCAGGCGCGCGAAGCCCTCCTCGCCCGCCTCACCGAACAGCTTCCCCCCTCCACCGAGTGGGCCGGGCGCCTGATGCTGATGCCGGACGGCAACCGGGTGGAGCCGATGCCCGCGACGGATGCGGTGGAGGTGCTGCGCGCCTTCCGCGCCGGGCTGGGCGAGGCCATCGGCGCCGCCCCCTGCTCGGTCGGCGGCATGTGGGTGTCGCGGGAGGACTGCCTGGACTGGGACGGGCTGCTCGCTCCGCTGGCGGTGGCCGCCGGCTATGTGGTGGCCGGGGCGACCGGCGGCGCCGGCCTGTCGGTGGAACTGTTCCGCTGCAAGAGCGCGCTGGTCGGCTGGGGCGTGCGCGGCCTGCGCGGGGAGCCGGCGGTGGCCCGGTCCGCCGGCTACGCCGTGGTGATGGTCAGCCGCCGCCCGGACGACCAGGAGATCGTGCTGGACCGGGTGATGGACACCTTCGGCTTCGTGATGCGCAGCCAGGGCGAGCCGGTGGTGGACACGGGCGACCTGAACGCCCGGCTGGCCCGCCGGGCCTGCCCGCTGCGGCGATAGGCGGTCAGCGGTTCGGCGCGTCGGCCTGGACGATGCGGGCGACGGTCTGCAAACGCTGCACGTCGCGCACCTCCAGAACGATGCCCAGGTTCAGCGCGGCGAGCGTGTCGGCCAGGGACCGCATGCTGTCCCGCACCCGCTCCAGCGCGTCGGGGCCGTGGTCCGATTCGCTGCCGAGGGAACTGACGAAGGCATTGATTTCCAACTGCATTTACGCCCGGCTCCGCCTGTGTGGTGGGGGCTGTCCCTCAAGGCGTTACTCCGATCCGCGCGGTCCCGTCCATGACGCTTGCGCCATAGGCCGCTGGGCAAATTCCTCCCTTCGCCATTAGGCCGAAGGGCGACGGAAGCGCAGGGGTTCGCCGAAGCCGGGGATGGCGAAACGGCCGGCATCGACCGACTGCTCCGCCAGCGCGTGGTGCAGCGCCCGGATCGGGGCGTCGATGCCTTCCGCGGTGAGCTGGAAGGTGCCGAAATGCATGGCGACGCTGTGCCGTGCGCCCAGGTCGCGGTGCGCCCGCACGGCGTCGGCCGGGTTCATGTGCTGGGCGGCCATGAACCAGCGCGGCTCGTAGGCGCCGATCGGCAGCAAGGCGACGTCGATGGCGCCGA
The DNA here is from genome assembly GCF_013340925.1 of Azospirillum formosense. Classification (GTDB taxonomy): domain Bacteria; phylum Pseudomonadota; class Alphaproteobacteria; order Azospirillales; family Azospirillaceae; genus Azospirillum; species Azospirillum formosense. Next base: position 541 of record NZ_WHOR01000404.1, on the reverse strand, counting down.
ACCGCCGCCCGATCTCCTTGAAATGCGGACAATAGCCGCTGTCGCCCGCGAAATAGACGGCGGCGTCCGGCGTCTCCACCACGAAGCCGCCCCACAGCGTCCGGCGCCGGTCGAAAGGCGTGCGCGAGGACCAGTGCTGCGCCGGGACGAAGGTGATCCGGGTGCCGTGCGGGCCGGGCAGGCTGTCCCACCAGTCCAGCTCATGCACCGCGTCGAAGCCGGCGCGGCGCATCATCGGGCCGTTGCCCAGCCCCGTCATCACCTGCGGAACGCCGCGCCGCCGCGCCAGATGCCGCAGCGTCGGGGCGTCGAGATGGTCATAGTGGTTGTGGCTGAGCAGCACCGCGTCGATGGCCGGCAAATCCTCCATGCGCACCGCGGGCGGGCGCACCCGCTTCGGCCCCAGCCGCCCGAAGGGGCCGGCATGGTCGGAATAGACGGGGTCGGTCAGGAAGGCCGCCCCGCCGATCTGGATCAGGAAGGTCGCCTGCCCGATGAAGGTGACCGCCACCTCGCCGCGCGCCGGGGTGACGGGGCGGAA
>NZ_WHOR01000403.1:0-3735 GCF_013340925.1 Azospirillum formosense | reverse complement strand
GGTTTGGGTGGGGGCCTGTCACGACACCCCCAAGGACCAATCATGAGTGAAATCGCCTTCTTCGGGGCCGTCGAGATCGGGCTGGTGTACGCGCTGGTCGCCCTCGGCGTGTACCTGTCCTTCCGGGTGCTCGACTTCCCGGACCTGACGGTGGATGGCAGCTTCCCGCTGGGGGCCGCGGTCTGCGCCACGCTGCTGGTCGCCGGGGTCAACCCGTGGATCGCCAGCCTCGTCGCGGCGCTGGCCGGCTCGATGGCCGGGCTGGTCACGGCGACGCTGAACGTCCGCTTCAAGATCCTGCACCTGCTGGCCAGCATCCTGACCATGATCGCGCTGTTCTCGGTGAACCTGCGCATCATGGGACGCCCCAACGTGGCGCTGCTGATGCAGGACACCGTGCTGACGCCCTTCTACGGGCTGGGACTGCCCGACCATGTGGTGCGGCCGCTCGTCGTGCTGGTCGTGGTCGTCGCCATCGTCCTGCTGCTGTCCCGATTCCTGAACAGCGAGTTCGGCCTCGCCATGCGGGCGACCGGAGTCAACGCCCGGATGGCCCGCGCGCAGGGGGTTCAGACGGACTTCCACATCTACGCCGGCATGGCCCTGTCGAACGGTCTGTGCGCCCTGGCCGGGGCGCTGTTCGCCCAGACCAACGGCTTCGCCGACGTGACCACCGGCATCGGCACCATCGTCGTCGGTCTGGCCGCGGTGATCGTCGGCGAGACGGTGCTGCCGGCCCGCGCGATGCTGTGGGCGCTGGTCGGCTGCGTCGTCGGCTCCATCCTCTACCGTCTGGCGGTCCAGCTGGCCCTGTCGGCGGACGCCATCGGGCTCCAGGCCTCCGACCTCAACCTCGTCACCGCCGTCCTGGTCGCGGTGGCGCTGATCCTGCCGCGGCTGCGGCTGAAAGCCGCGTCGAAGAAGAGGGAGGCGGTCCGATGATCACGGTCGACGGCATCCACGTAACCTTCGGGCGCGGCACCCCGCTGGAGAAGCACGCCCTGCGCGGCGTCGACCTGACGATCCCGGAAGGGCAGTTCGTCACCGTCATTGGCTCCAACGGCGCCGGCAAGTCGACCTTCCTGGGCGCGCTGGCCGGCGACGTGATCGCCGAGGAGGGCCGCATCGCCATCGACGGGGTGGACGTCACCCGCTGGGCGACGCCGAAGCGCGCCTCGCTGGTCGCCCGCGTCTTCCAGGACCCGATGGTCGGAAGCTGCACCGCGCTGACCATCGAGGAGAACATGGCGCTGGCCGCCGCCCGTGGGCGCCGCCGCGGCCTGGGCTCCGCCCTGCGCGGCGACCGCCGCCGGCATTTCCGCGAGCGCATCGCGGAGCTGGGGCTGGGGCTGGAGAACCGGCTGCACGACCGCATGGGCCTGCTGTCCGGCGGGCAGCGGCAGGCGGTGAGCCTGCTGATGGCGACGCTCGCCGGCTCGAAGATCCTGCTGCTGGACGAGCACACGGCGGCGCTCGACCCCGGAACGGCGGAGTTCGTGCTCGGCCTGACCAAGCGCATCGTCGAGGAGAACCGGCTGACCACGCTGATGGTCACCCACTCCATGCGGCAGGCGCTGGACTACGGCGACCGCACGGTGATGCTGCACGAGGGTCGGATCGTGCTCGACGTGTCCGGCGAGCAGCGCGCCGGGCTGGACGTGCCGCACCTGCTGGCGCTGTTCGCCAAGCAGCGCGGCGGCGAGGACATCACCGACGACAGCCTGCTGATCGGGTGAGCTTGGGAGGGGGGCGTCAGACGGTCTTGCGGTCGCGCTCCCCCTCCGGTTCCTCGCGGTCGGCCTCGAACAGGGCCTGAAGCTCGGCGGCGGCCTGCCGGGAGGTCTGGATCAGGCGGTTCTCGTCGTGGTGCACGGCGTGCTGCCGGATCAGCGTGCGCTCGTCGTGCTCGCGGAAGGTGTCCAGCGTGTGGCGGGTCTCCTCCGGCGGCAGGCCGAGCGATTCCAGCACGCCGCCGGTCAGCCGCAGGCTCGAATCGTAGGTCTCGCGCACGAAATGCGTGACCCCGCGGTCCATCAGGAAATGGGCGTGGCGGCGGTTGCGGGCGCGGGCGTGGATGACGAGGTGGGGGAAGTGGCGCGTCGCCAGCTCCACCACGCGCAGCGACTGCTCCATGTCCTCCAGCGCCACCACCAGCACCTTGGCCTTGTCCGCCCCGGCGGCGCGCAGCAGGTCGAGCCGCGACGGGTCGCCGTAATAGACCTTGTTGCCGAATCGCCGCACGACGTCGACCTGCTCGGCGCTCTGCTCCAGCGCCGTGAAGGGGATGCCGCGCAGCCGCAGCACGCGGCCCACGATCTGCCCGACCCGGCCGAAGCCGCAGATCAGCACCGGCGGCTCGCCGTCCGGCGCGATGGTGTCGTAGGGGCGGACCGGCTTCACGATCAGCCGCGGCGCCAGCCAGCGCTCCTCCGCGGCGAAGACGAAGGGGGTGGCGATCATCGACAGCGTGACCACCAGCATGGCCGTCGCCGCCTGCCCCCCGGTCATCGCCCCGACGCCGACGGCCAGCCCGAACAGGACGAAGCCGAACTCTCCCCCCTGGCTCAGCACGGTGGACAGCCGCGTCGAGCCGCCCGGGCGCAGGCCGGACAGGCGGGCGAGCCCGAACAGCGCCGCCGCCTTCAACGCCATCAGCCCGAGCGCCAGCGACAGGTAGCGCACCGGCTCGGCCATCAGCGCGGCCACGTCGGCCCCCATGCCCACCGACACGAAGAACAGGCCGAGCAGCAGCCCCTCGAACGGCGCGATGTCGGCCTGCACCTCGTGCCGGTATTCCGAATCGGACAGCAGCACCCCGGCCATGAAGGCGCCGAGCGACATCGACAGCCCGGCCCAGGCGGCGAACAGGGCGGTGCCCAGCACGATCAGCAGGGCGGTGGCGGTGAAGATTTCCGGCGTCCGCGCGCCGTCCACCGCGCGCAGCACCGGGCGCAGCAGGTAGCGGCCACCGGCCAGGATCACCGCGATTGCTCCGCCGGCCTTCAGCACGGCCAGCCACGCGGTTCCCGCGTCCGGCACTTCCCCGGCGCCATGGCCGAGCAAGGGCAGCAGCGCCACCGCCGGGATGATGGCGAGGTCCTGGAACAGCAGGATCGAGAAGGCGCTGCGCCCGGCGTTGGTGGTCAGCAGCTCCCGCTCCGCCAGCATGGGAAGCACCATGGCGGTGGAGGACAGGGAGAGGCCGAATCCGGTCACCGCGGCGGCGGCGGGGGTGAATCCCAGCAGGACAATGGTGGCGGCGGCGATCACGACGGCGGTCACCGCGACCTGTGCGCCGCCGAGCCCCAGGACCGATCGTCGCATCACCCAGAGGCGGGCGGGGCGCAGCTCCAGCCCGATCAGGAACAGCAGCATGATGACGCCGAGTTCCGAGACGTGCCGGATCGCCTCGACGTCCGTCACAAGACCGAGCCCGCCCGGTCCGATGGCCAGCCCCGCGGCGAGATAGCCGAGCGGCCCGCCGAAGCCGATCCGCTTGGCCACCGGCACCGCCAGGACCACGGCGGCCAGCAGCACCACCAACGTCACGAAATCCGGCATCAGGCCCCGTCCGCGCTGTGTCGAGGGACGGAATATGGGGGGCGGAGGGCGAGGTGCCTATGTGGCAGCCGTTGCCCCCTCCCTAACCCTCCCCCGCTTCGCAGGTGAGGGGACAAAACTCCCTCTCCTGCGATAGCGGGGGAGGGTTAGGGAGGGGGCAACGGCTGCCACATA
>NZ_WHOR01000402.1:0-3738 GCF_013340925.1 Azospirillum formosense | reverse complement strand
CACCCCCAGGTTGTCAGCGGGGGGAGACCGCGGGCGGTGTAGGTTGGATAAAGGAGACGGCGACCGCATGGACCGTCGGGACCCCCGCGCGGGGCGGCCCCCCGCCGGGGGCACCGGTACCGGGGGAACCGGGAGCCCCCCCCGGGGGGCCGGGGGGCGGCCCCTCGCCGCCGCCCGCCACGATCTGGCGGATGCCGAGAAACGCGTGGCGGAGGCGGCCCGGACGGCGCAGGCCACCGCCGAACGGAAGGCGCGCAAGGACCGGGCGGGCCAGCGCAAGGCCGCGAAGGGCGACCTGCCGCGCATCCTGCTCGGCGGCCGGAAGGAGCGCAGCGAGGCCACCGGCGGCGACAACGCCCGCCGCGCCACCCAGCAGAAGGCCGACGCGCTCGACGCCGTGTCCGCCGCCCGCGCGCGCATCGAAGTCCTTCAGCCGCTGTCGGTCGTTCTGCCGCCCACCGGCCTTCCGCCCGGCCGGACCGTGCTGACGCTCGACGGCGTCACCGGCGGCTATGAAGCGGGGAGGCCGGTTGTCCGCGACCTGTCCTTCACCATCACCGGGCCGGAGCGGGTCGCCATCACCGGACCCAACGGGTCGGGCAAGACAACGCTGCTGGGACTCGTCGCCGGCCATCGCGCCCCCTGGTCCGGGACGGTGCGCGTCGTTGCCGGCGCGGTCATGCTCGACCAGCGGGTGAGCCTTCTCGATCCGTCTGAAACGATCCTGGACAATTTCCGGCGCCTCAACCCGCGGGAAGGGGAGAACGCCTGCCGGGCGTCGCTGGCCCGCTTCATGTTCCGCGCCGACGCCGCGTTGCAGCGCGTGTCGACCCTCAGCGGCGGCCAGACGCTGCGCGCCGGCCTCGCCTGCGTCCTCGGCGGTGCCGTCCCGCCGCCCCTGCTGATCCTGGACGAGCCGACCAACCATCTGGACATCGAGTCCATCGAAGCGGTGGAAGCCGGGCTGCGCGCCTATGACGGGGCGCTGCTGGTGGTCAGCCACGACGAGGCCTTCCTCGACGCCATCGGGCTCACGCGCCGGCTGGACCTCACCAGTCCGTCAGGAAGCGTTCCTTCGGCAGGTGAATGACGACCGAGGTGCCGGTCCCCTCCAGCGAGCGGATTTCCAGCCGGCCGCCGTGCCGCTCCACCAGCGACTTGGCGATGGACAGGCCCAGCCCGATGCCCTCGAACCGGCGGGCCAGCGAGGAATCTCCTTGGAAGAAGGGCTGGAAGACGGTCTCCATACGGTCGTCCGGGATGCCGACGCCGCTGTCGAACACCTCGGCCACCAGGGCGCCCGCGGAATCGACGCGGGCCGACACGCCGATGCGCCCGCCTTCGGGGGTGAACTTGATGGCGTTGGACAGAAGATGCAGCAAAACCTGCTTCAGCGCCCGCGGGTCGGCGAGCAGGGGCGGCAGCTCGCTAGCGATGTCGGCCTCGACGTGCAGCTTGCCGCGCTCCGCCCGCTTGGCGACCAGACGGACGCAGGAGACCACCACGTCGCGGAAGTCGCAGAGCGCCTCCTCCAGACCGACCTGACCGGCCTCGATGGTGGCCATCTCCAGCAGGTCGTTGATGTTGGCGAGAAGCAACTCGCCCGACCGTTTGATCTCCGCCGCGAAGTTGACGTACATGGGATTCTCCAGCGAGCCCAGCATCTGCTGGTGGATCACGTCGGCGAAGCCCAGGATGCCGTTCAGCGGCGTGCGCAGCTCGTGGCTCATGTTGGCGAGGAAGGCGGTCTTGGCGCGGTTGGCCAGCTCCGCCGCCTCCTTGGCCTCGATCAGCGCCTGTTCGGCCGCCTTGAAGGCGCTGAGGTCGCGCAGCATCGCGACGAAGACGTGGAAGCCGGGCAGGTCGATCTCCGACAGGGACAGCCAGACGACCATGGCGGTGCCGTCCCGCCGGAGGGCGGTCACCTCCCGTCCGACGCCGATGACCTGCCGCACCCCCGTCTCCTTGTAGCGGCGCATGTAGGAGGCGTGCTGCGCGGCCTCCTCCGGCGGCATCAGGATGGTGATGTGCTGGCCGGTCAGCTCATCCGGATCGTAGCCGAGAAGCTGTTCCGCCGCCTGGTTGGCGGCCAGGATGACGCCGCGGGCGTTCACGGTCAGGATGGTTTCGACCGCCTGTTCCACGATGGCGCGGTTGCGCGCCTCGCTGCGCTGGAGTTCCTCGTCGGCGGCGCGGGCGGTCGTCACATCCTCGATCACCGCGGCGAGAGCGCGCACCCGCCCGTCGGGGCCGTGCAGGCAGGACGGGCGCATGGCGGCGCGCATCACCCCGCCGTCGGCGCGCAGGAAGCGCTTTTCGAAGGGGTCCGGCGCCGCTTCGCCACGCATCACCCGGCCGAAGCGCAGGCTTTCCCAGGCCCAGTCCTCCGGGTGGGTGACGTCGGCCAAGTGCCGGCCGGCCATGTCCTGCGGGCTGTATCCCAGGCTGCGGGCGAAGGCGGGGTTGGCGGCCAGAATGCACCCGTCCGGTGCGGCCACGACCATGCCGACCGACGCGCTGTCGAAGATGGTGCGGAACAGGGCGTCCGTCACGCCATCCTGGGGCATCACGGACCCGACCTCGGCGGTCATACGATAATCCCGTCTGGTCAAGCCTGGCTTCGGGGCAACCCGTACTGGATGGTACGGGATTTGACGCGGCGAAAGCGAACGCGAAACGTCCGGTTGCCTATGCCGAAGGTGCGACCGATTAACCCACAAGTCAAATCAGGGCGTTGCGACGCTTCCGCTGACCATTCTAGCGCCGGCGGGGAGCCGGCCGCCGCCGCACCGCCGCACCGCCGCGGGCCGGTGCCTCGTCCAACAGAAGGAGCAGCCGGTCCAGCGTTCCGTCGTCCAGGTCGTGGATGCGTTCGGCCAGCCGGTTCGCCAGCTCGGTCGCCTTCGGGTTGAGTCCGGCGGTGTCCACCGTCACGCGCGGGTGGGACAGGTCGGCCAGCCGCTCCAGCTCCTCCGCCTCGTCCCAGATGATGCCGAAATAGGCGCAGATCTGCCGGACAAGCTGGGCGGAGGGCTGGCCCCGCTTGCCATGCTCCAGCGCCGACAGATAGGCCGAGGAGATGTGCAGGTCGGCCGCCATCTGCTTGAGCGTCACGCTCTTGCCCTCGCGCAGGGCGCGGACCCGTTCGCCGAAGGGTGTCATCGCGGCCTCGTCCTAGCGGTGCCAGCCCTGATGCTGGTCGCGCCGCCGCTTGATGAGAACGTACAGCGCCCCATCGCCGCCGTGCCGGGGCTGCGCCGGGCGCACCGCCAGCACCATCGGGCGCAGGGCGGCGTCGGCCAGCCAGCGCGGCACCGACTGGCGCAGCACGCCGACTCCGCCGGTATAAGTGCCCTTGCCGGTGATGACCAGCACGCAGCGCCGCCCCTCGTGCCAGGCGCGGTGGACGAAGCCGGACAGGGCGCCGTGGGCCTGGGCCTGACTCATCCCGTGCAGGTCGATGCGCCCGTCGATCTCCATCTCGCCGCGCGAGAAGCGGTCGGCGGTGCGGCGGTCGATGTTGTCGAGGTTGCCGACCTTCAGCGGCGGCTGCGACGGGCGCCCGCCCTTCGGCCCGCCGCCGCGCGGCGGCAGGGTGGGGGGCGGGGAGGCCGTGGTGGCGACCCGGTCCCGCCCCCCCGCGGGGGCGGCGGGGGGGTCGGGGGCTTTGACGGTCCCGCCCCGCCTCGGCCCCCCGGCGCGCATGGCGGTCCGCCACAACCCCCGCCCCTCCGGTGG
>NZ_WHOR01000401.1:0-3763 GCF_013340925.1 Azospirillum formosense | reverse complement strand
ATTCAGGCCGCGGCGGCGGGTCGCGTCAGCCGCCGGTAGAGCTGCCAGGGCGTCAGGACTCCGGGCGCGTGGAGACCCAGCCGGCGCTTGATCGCCTCGACGCAGGTGAAGGGTGCCCAGGGGGCCGGGCGGGTCAGGCCGCGCCGCACCGGCGCCGGGGCCACCGCCATGCCCATCCCGTGGTACCAGCCCGGCAGATCGAAAGCCGCGGGCAGGTCGAGGACCGACACATCGGTGAAGGGCGAGAGCGGATCGACGATCACCCAGTGGCGCCCGTCGTGCAGCAGCGCGAAGCAATGGCGGAATCCCGGCTTCAGCAGGCGCAGCCACCACAGTTCCGCCTCGCCCCGGAAGACCACCCAGACGCGCGGCGCGTCCGCTCCGGGCCGGCAGGCCCCCACCCGGCAGGGCTGAGGCATCGGCGCGCTCACTGGACGATGCCCTTCTCGCGCAGCACCGGGCGGAGCCGGTCGAACGCCTCCCGCCACAGGGTGTGGGCGCGCTGCTCGCGGTACCGCGCCGGGTCCGGCGCCATCAGGCGGCGCCCGTAGTGAACCAGCACATGCAGATGGTCGCGGATCAGCAGGCGGCGGCGGTACAGTCGGTCCACCGCGCACAACACGTCGCCGGGCTCGCAAGGACGCTGGACCAGCCCGCGACCGGCGGCGATGCGCGCGCCGGCGGCCTTGGCGTCCTGCGCCTGGACCGACCAGAACCACGCCTCCTCCGCGCTGCCGAACGGTTCCCCGACGGCGTCGGACAGGACCATGAACGTGTTGCGGTGCTGGACCATGCGTGAGGTCTCCCTGGGAATTGCAGCTTTTGGGTTCGCGGGCGCAACTTCGCTCTCGGGCGGAGCGCCGGATGGGCCGCGGTACGCGCGGCTGGCGAACACATGTTCACGTTATGTACTGATTAAAGTCCTTCGTCAAGGAAAATATGAATAGGTTCCTAGGGACGGGCTGGCTCGTTTATGTGATTATCCTCCCATGCTCAAACATGCGGACATTTGGCGGGCGATCGACCGCCTCGCGGCCCAGCACGGGCTGTCGGCCTCCGGGCTCGCGCGGCGCGCGGGGTTGGACCCGACGACCTTCAACAAGAGCAAGCGGACCACCGGCGACGGAAAGCTCCGCTGGCCTTCGACGGAAAGCGTGTCCAAGGTGTTGGAAGCGACCGGAGCGTCGCTGTCGGAGTTCGTCAGCCTCGTCGGCGACGCCGCGGGCGCCGGCTCGCTCCAACGGGTGCCGGTCATCGGCTACGCCCAGGCGGGCAACGCGGGCTTCTTCGACGACGCCGGCTTTCCTTCGGGTGTGGGCTGGGACGAGCTTCTGTTCCCCAGCATCGGCGACCCGCACGCCTACGCTCTGGAGATCGCCGGGGACAGCATGGACCCCGTCTACCGCGACGGCGACACCATCATCGTCTCGCCCGCCGCGCAGATCCGGCGCAACGACCGCGTTGTCGTCCGCACCAAGGGCGGCGAGGTGATGGCCAAGCAGCTCCTCCGCGAAACCGCCACGAAGATCGAGCTGATCTCCATCAACCGCGCCCACCCGGACCGCAGCATCCCGCGCACCGAGGTCGCCTGGATGGCCCGCATCGTTTGGGCAAGCCAGTAAACGTCAGCCCTGCGGCACCCTGTCCTAGGATGATTGTCCTTTACATCGGCCATCTGAAGGCTTAACATCCGGGGATGACCGGATCCACCGGGGCGCCGCCGCGTCCACTCCCCGCCCCCTTGTCCCTCGTTTCAAACCGTTTGGATGATCTCGAACGCCGTCACGACGACGCGCCGCCCCGCGGCGTGCTTCGGACGGCGCTTCTCGACGGGGTGGACCGTCACGCCGCTCTGGCTTGCGCCGCGGTGCTTCGCCTGCACGGCCGCTTGGCCGCCGAGGCCCGGCAAGGCGCGGCGCAGCGCCGCCGCACCTTGCCCGCCGACCGCAGCATTGGCGATGCCTGGCTGTCCCGCCTCTGCGCCGCCCTGGCCCATCACCGCAATGCTGCCAGCGTATTGTTTCTTGCGAGGGCTTGAGCCCGTGCCGCCCTCAGGCGGCCGGGGGAGCGCCGGCCTCGTCCGCCTTGGACACCTCTGTGTTCCGGGCAACGACACGGACGGTCTTCTCCTTCCTTGCGCGCGGCTTGCGGACCGGCGCCTCGGCAGGCGGAACCGCCGCCGGCTCCTCCACCTTTTCCAAAGCGACTTCTACAGCAACCTTCGGCGTCCCGGCCTTCTCGGTAGCCTTCTTCAACACCTTGCTTTTTGAAAAGCCGGACTCGCGCAAGGCGGTCTTCAACTCCTCCCACGCCAAGCGGATTTCCATGGCGAAGGCCCGCGCATCGTCGTCGCGGTGAGTGCGGAAATACTCCGCCGCCTCCCGCATCTGGGCCGGCAGGGATTCCGCCCCGGCGCGCACCGCCTCGTTGCGCAGGCGGTTGTGACGATCGTCGAGATAGGTGAGGATCTCCGACAACTCCTCGGGCGTGCAGCTTTTCTGGAGCTTGTCGGCAACCACAGGCGTGGCCTTGTCGATCTTTCCGACCAGTTCCGACCGCCCGCGCTTCAGGTCCGGATCGTAGACGGTGCGGATCACCTGGATCACGCGGCGCCGTTCGCGGAATTGCATGCCCTTTCCCCCTCGACAGAGTCCCTCGACGGACCGGCTCCCCGTTTCAGAGGAATCATGCCGCGGAACGCGGCCGCCTATCAAGCCAGCTTTCGGGCCGCATACAGCCCGGAAACCAGCATTCGGGGTCGTTCGAAGCGGATCAGCGGAAAGCGTATTCCCAATAGAGCGCCCGCGCCCGCGCGGCCAATGGGCCGGGTTGCAGAGCGCGCTCCTCGACGCGGGTGACCGGCACCACCTTGGCGTAATTGCCGGTGGAGAAGACCTCGTCCGCCTCCAGCACGTCGCGGGGGCTCAGGGTGGCCTCCTCCACCGCCACGCCGTCGTCGCGCAGCAGGGCGATCACGCGCTGGCGGGTGATGCCGTTGAGAAAGGTGCCGTTGTGCACCGGCGTGCGCACCACCCCGTCCTTGGCGATGAACAGGTTGGCCGTGGCGAATTCCGCCACGCTGCCGATGGGGTCGAGCATGACGGCGTTGTCGAATCCGCGCTCCCGCGCCTCCTTCAGGGCCAGCCCGGCGTTGGGGTAGAGGCAGGCGGCCTTGGCCTCGGTCGGCGCCATGTCCGGCACCGGGCGGCGGCGGCTGGACAGGCAAGCGGTGAAGCCCGCGGCGCTGGGCAGCGGCGCCTCGTAGACCGACAGGACGAAGCGCGTGCTTTCGGCGTCGGGCGCGACGAAGCCCTCCTCCGCGTAGAACATCGGCCGGATGTAAAGCTCGGCCTCCTTGGGGAAGCGGCGGATGCCGTCCCAGCACAGTTCCTCGATCTCCCCGGCGGTCAGCATGGGGGCGAGGCCCATCACCTGGGCGGAACGCACGACGCGGGCGCAGTGGCGGTCGAGGTCGGGGGCCACGCCCTGGAAGGCGCGGGCGCCGTCGAAAACGACCGAAGACAGCCAGAGCGCGTGAGTCATCGGGCCGACGATGGCGGGGTTGCCCGCGATCCATTCGCCCTGGATGTAGCTCAACGCCTGACCGGCCGTGCTGCCCATGATCCTCTCCCTTTTTGGCTTGGGGTTGGTTCTATCCGGATGGTTCGCTCCCTCGAAAAGCATACCTCCTCATCGCCGCCGGTCAACCTGCGCAGACGGGCCAGCCGGACGGTTGATGCAGGACACCCTCATCACTTCGGGA
>NZ_WHOR01000400.1:0-3803 GCF_013340925.1 Azospirillum formosense | reverse complement strand
CCGCGCCGCCAGCGACCGCCGCCCGCGCCAGCCGCCCCGCCCCCACGCGTCACCCGCCGCCCACGCGCCCGCCGCCGCCGCCACGGCCGCGGTGCGGGCCGCGGGGTGCCCGGCCGGGCGTGCGGGGGGGGGGGGCGGGGGGGGGGGGGGGGGGGGCGGGGGCGCAGACGCCCCCGCCAAGGATCGGCGCCTTGATCCTCGCTCGACCCTCACCCGCCCGCTTCGCGGGCACCCTCTCCCGGGACGGGAGAGGGAAACACTTTTTACCCCCCCAACAGCTTCGGGTTGGCGATGCCCAGCCGGGCCTGGACGATCTCCTCCAGGCACTCCATCAGCACGTCCTGGCCGTCGTGGTCGAAGTCGCCCGCGGCGATCTCGATGCACAGCCGGTGCTGAAGGGCCTCCACCCGCTGGCGCAGGTCGGCGCCGGACAGGCTGTCGTCGGCGTCCTCGCCGTAGAGCAGGGCGAGCGCCGCCAGCATGGCGTGGCCGGCCCCGTCGGCGCCGGCCAGCTCGCGCTGCACGATGCCGAGCGCGTTGGCGATCATCAGCGCCGTGTAGCGCTGGGCCGGCGGGATGTGGGGAAGCAGGTCCGTCCGGAAGGTGTCCGCGACGATGCTCAGCAATTCCTGGGCGTCTGGGCTGGTGCGCATCAGGCGACCCTCTCTTCGTCGGCGTCGCCGGACGGTTCGGCGCCCACCGTTGCCGGGGCGGAGGCCGTCAGCCCCAGCCCATGGATGTGGCGCAACAAATCCAACTCGATCTCCGGCAGCATCCGCCCGGTCAAGGCCAGCTCCAGCGACGGCTCCTCCCCTGACGTGTGGCGGCGTCCCTGAAGGACGGCGATGGCCGCCCAGCGCATGTAAGCGGCGGCTTCCCAATAGGCGACCGCCTGCGGGTCCACCCGGCGGCCCGAGGTCTCCTCGTAACCGGCGTAGAAGTCCTCCCGCCCGGCCAAGCCGCCGGCCTCGCGGTCGTGGCGCCCGAACCGCCAGGAGCGGGCGCAGAACCAGCCGAGATCCTCCATGGGGTCGCTGAATCCCGCGAACTCCCAGTCCAGGATGGCGGTCAGCCCGCCGTCCTTCACCAGATAGTTCCCAGTGCGGTAGTCGCGGTGGCACAGCACCAGATCGCCCGGCGGCGGCGCGTGGATCTCCAGCCAACGCAGCCCCCAGGCCAGAACGGCGTCGCGCAAGGCCAGATCGCCCAGCCAGTCGCGGTAGGCGTGGACGCAGTCGAGCGCCGGCGATGCAGCCGGCACCGGCAGATCCTCCAGCCCCGGCGTGTCCGGCCCGGCCTTGTGGAGGCGGCCGAGTTGCCGGCCAAGCTCGCGGGCAAGTCCGCGCTGCGGCTGGTCGGCCTTCACCACTTTGTGCCCGGCCCCGATGCCCTCGGCGCGGCGCATGATGTAGAAGTCGGCGCCGAGAACGGCCGGGTCGCCGCAGGCGGCGATGGGCTCCGGAGCGGCCACCCCGGCGCCGAAGGCGGCGCGCAGCACGGCGAACTCCTGCGCCTTGGAGATGCTGGCCTTCATGCCGGATGCCTCCGCGCCACCCCCCGGTTGGGCGCGCAGCACGCAGGCGTGCCGCCCGGCCTGCGGACCACCGTCGATGTCCAGAGTCACCGCGAGGTTGAGCGAGATGGCTCCCCCGCCGAGCGTGCCTTCGTCGGCCACCGACACGCGCGTCGCGCCGGTCGCCCCGGCCAGCCACGTTTCCAGCCGCGGCCGGCTTTCCCCGTCGATCAGTGCGCCCATCCCATCACCCCCAGGCCCAGAAGCCGTCGCCCTCGTCCATGTAGAATCGCGCCAGGACCATCTTGTGGACCTCGGACGCCCCGTCCACCAGCCGGGCCTGCCGGGCGTAGCGGTACATCCACTCCAGCGCCGTGTCCTTCGAATAGCCCCTGGCGCCGCAGAGCTGGATGGCCGTGTCCACCGCCTTGTGCAGCGTGTCGGCGACATGGACCTTGGCCATCGACACCTCCTTGCGGGCGAAGTCGCCGCGGTCGAGCTGCCACGCCGCCTTCATGACCAGCAGCCGCCCGATCTCGATCTGCATGGCGACGTCGCCCATCATCCACTGCACGCCTTCGTGCCCGGCGAGCGTGGTGCCGAAGCTCTCGCGCTCGCGCACATAGGCGGCGGCGATCTCCATGGCCCGCTTCGACAGGCCGGTCCAGCGCATGCAATGGGTCAGCCGCGCCGGGCCGAGGCGGATCTGCGTCGCCTTCAGCCCGTCGCCGATGTTCATCAGGACGTTCTCGTCGGAGACTTCCAGCCCGTCGAAGCGCAGCTCGCAATGGCCGCCATGCTCCTCCGGCCCCATGATCGGGATGCGGCGGACGATCTCCCAGCCGGGCTGGTCCTTATCGAACAGGAAGGCGGTCAGCCCCTTGCGCGCGTCGTCGGAGGTGCGGGCGATCAGGATGAAATGCTGCGCCTCGCCCGCCCCGGTGATGAACCATTTGTGGCCGGAGATCACCCAGCGGTCGCCCTTGCGCTCCGCCCGCGTCTTCATCATCGAGGGGTCGGAACCGCCGCCGGGGTGCGGCTCGGTCATCACGAAGGCGGAGCGCACCGTGCCGTCGACGATGGGCTGGAGCCAGCGCTCCTTCTGCGCCTCGGTCGCCACCTTGTTGAGAAGCTGCATGTTGCCGTCGTCGGGGGCCGCGCAGTTGAAGCAGACCGGCCCGAAGATGGACCGGTTCATCTCCTCGTAGGCGGCGGCCATGCCGACGATGCCCAGCCCCTGCCCGCCGCGATCCTTCGGCATCTGCGGCGCCCACAGCCCGGCGGCCTTCACCTCCCCGCGCAGGCGCTCCAGCAGGGCGGGCGCGATGTTCTCATGCGCGTCGTAGGAGGCCGGGTCCGCTTCCAGCGGCAGGATGCGCTCATCCACGAAGGCGCGCACGCGGCGGCGGAACTCCTCGATCGGCGGGGGCAGGCTGAAATCCATCGGTTCGGGTCCTCTCCGTCGTTTTTTCTTGATTACAGGCTGCTGACCAGGTGCCCGCCGTCCACCGGCACGACCGCCCCGGTCATATAGGCCGAGGCGTCGGAGCAGAGCAGCAGCAGCGGCCCGTCGAGGTCCGAGAGCCGTCCCAGCCGACGCTGCGGCACCCGCCGGATCAGCGCCTGCCCGGCGTCGGTCGCCAGGAAATCGCGGTTCAGGTCGGTTTCCATATAGCCGGGGGCCAGCGCGTTGACGCGGATGCCGTAACGCGCCCATTCCAGGGCCAGCGCCTGGGTCATCTGCACCAGCCCCGCCTTCGACGCCGTGTAGGCCACGACATGGCCGGCCACCCGCAGCCCGAGGATGGAGGCGATGTTGATGATCGCTCCGCCCCTCCCCTGCTCCCTCATCACGCGCGCCGTCTCCTGCGCGGTGAGGAAGGCGCCCTTCAGGTTGGTGTCGATGACGCGGTCCCACTCCTCCTCCGCGTAGTCCAGTGCGGGCTTGGCGACGGTGGCCCCGGCGTTGTTGACGAGGATGTCCAGCCCGCCGAGCGCGCTTGCCGCCTCGCGGACGCCGTCGCGGACGGAGGCGGCGTCGGTGACGTCCAGCGGCACGGCGATGGCCTGCCCGCCCGCCGCCTCGATCTCGGCGACGGCGGCGTCCAGGCTCTCGCGCCGCCGCGCGGCCAGAGCGACGCGGGCGCCCGCTGCGGCGAGCACGCCCGCAAAGTGGCGTCCCAGGCCGGCGGAGGCCCCGGTGACCAGGGCGGTGCGGTTGGTGAGGGAAAGGGTCATGGGGATCCTGGGTTTGTGACGGTGGGGTTCATGCGTCGGGCCCCCTCCCTAA